>DATLGV010000001.1:0-2071 GCA_035540275.1 Acidovorax sp.
AACTGATCCAGCCCGCCCTTGCCATGTCGCGCCAGGCCAGCACCAGCCAGATCGTGGGCTGTACCAGGGCGATGGTGCGGATGGCGGGCAACGGAGGGGGATTGCGGGGCATGGTGGGAGGGGTCGCTGAGCGACGATGGAGTGTGACGTTATCGGGCGGCGGCATCAACCGCCGGGCGCCCAAACCTTGACCTGAGGCAAGAAACCGAACCCGGTGGAACCGGTCAGGCCAACAGCTGGCACAGCGCGGTAAGGCTGCCCACCGTGGCATGGGGCGGCATGTCGTCGTGCGGCCAGGGGTGGTTGGCACTGTTGATCCACACGGCCTGCATGCCCGCGTTCAGTGCGCCCTGCGCATCCAGCGTGGCGTCGTCGCCCACGTGCAGCACCTCGTGGGGCAGCACATCAACGGCCGTGGCGGCCGCATGGAAGATGCGCACATCGGGTTTGGCCACGCCAAACTCCGACGCGCTGATGCTGTGGCGAAAGTAGTGGCCGATGCCAATGCGGTGAATATCGGCATTGCCGTTGGACACGGCCACCACCGGGTAGCGCGCCGACAGAAACGCCAGCGTGTCGTGCGCATCGTCGAACAGCTCCACCCGCTGCCGCTCGGCAAAGAACAAATCAAACGCCGGTTCGGCCAGCGCGGGTTCGTCACCCGCCTGCGTCAGCGCCAGCCGGATGGACTCGCGCCGCAGCGCGCTGAGGTCGCCCTTCAGGTCGGGGCGCAGCGTCACCATCTGGTTGCGGATGGCGCGCAGTGCCTCGGTGTCCGAGAACAATGCCGCCGTGGCGGGCGCGTGGTGGGTCAGCCAGTCCAGCAGCACACTCTCAGCCCGCGTGATGGTGGGCCAGATGGGCCAGAGCGTGTCGTCCAGGTCGATGGAGACGGCGCGAATGCGGGAGGTGTCCAGAGAGGGATTTGGCACAGGGCACACCTGAAGGATGAAGGCGAAAAAGAGGCCCCGGCGATGCACCAGGGCGAGGGCCACAAAGCATACCGCAGGCCCTTGCGCCGTGCAGCGCGTTCAGCCCGCAGCTGCCGTGCCCGCTGGTCCCAGGGATGATCCGCGCACCACCAGCAGCCCGGGCAACAGGCTCTCGCGCGCAGGGCCTTCCAGGCCGTTGATACGCTCCAGCAGGCACTGCGCCGCACGTTGCCCGATGGCATCGGTGGGCTGGGCCACGGCGCTCAGGCCGGGCCGGATCAGCGACGCCCACTCAGGGTCGTCAAAGCCCACAAAACCCAGCTGCTGCCCAAACGTCCACCCCATGCGCGAGACGGCCGCCGCCACCCGCAGCGTGACCACCGAATTGCCCGCCACCACCGCGCAGCGCTCACCAGGCCGGGCCTGCCGCAACAGATCGGTGAGTGCCTGGTCCAGCACCTCGTCGCCCTGCTCGGCCGCGACCTCCAGCACCGCGCCGCGCACTGCCGAGCCCTTGGAGGACACCAGCGCACGGAAGGCCTCGGTGCGCTCGATGCGGGAACTCACGCCCAGCAAGGGCTGGGTGATGTAGAGCAGGCGCTGCCAGCCTTGCTGCTGCAGATGGGCGCAGGCTTCGCGCATGGCGCCCCGGTTGTCCAGCGAGACGAAGTCTGCCGCCAGCCCGGCGTGGCGCCGGTCCACCAGCACGGCGGGCTTGCCGTGCAGGGTGTTCACATCCGCCTGCCCCTCGCCCTGCCCCAGCGTGTTGAGGATGAACCCATCCACCTGGTAGCTGGCCAGCGCGTCGATCGCCGCGCGCTCGCGCTCGCGGTCATTGCCCAGGTTGAACAGCATGACCAGGTAGCCCGCGTCCTGGCAGGCCTTCTCGGCGCCGCGCAGCACGGCCACCGAATAGGGATTGGTGATGTCGGCCACTACCAGGCCAATGAGCCGCGAGCGGCCATGGCTCAGCGCCTGGGCCATGGGGCTGGGCACATAGGCCAGCTTGGCGATGGCTGCCTCGACCCGTGCCGCAATGTCGGGGCTGAGCAGGCGTTCGCGGTGGTTGAAGTAGCGCGACACCGTGGCCTTGGACACACCGGCCTCGGCCGCCACATCGGCAATGGTGGGGCGGGCAC
>DATLGV010000002.1:0-6401 GCA_035540275.1 Acidovorax sp.
GCTGGCCGCTGGCTGGACGCGCAAGAAACGGTCGAGCAGGTGCCGGCCGACCCGGAGGTGGTGGAGGCGCTGCGTGCCTTTGTGGCCGAGCATTACCAACCCGAGCCCAAGCGCCGTAAGCGTCCTGACAGCTTTCGACCGCTGCAGGATCGGTTTGGCAATCCGGCCTCGGTGTCCACCGAAAAGCTCCGTGGCGGGGGGGGAGGGGGCGGCCATGGCTGACGGATTTCTCGGGCGCTGGTCGCGCCGCAAGCAGGATGTGCAGGCGGGCAAGCCGGTGCAGGACCCTCCGCCGCCCGCACGCGCACCCGCACCGCAGGTGGTACCCCCTGCGCCAGCGCCGGCGGCTGCGGTGGCTGCACCCGCCGATTCCGTCACCCCGATGCCTGAGGCGCCGCCACCGCCCACCCTGGCGGATGCCGAGGCGCTCACGCCCGCGTCCGACTTCAAGCCTTTCGTGTCCCGCGCGGTGTCGCCCGAGGTGCGCAACCTGGCCATGAAGAAGCTGTTTGCCGACCCTCACTTCAATGTGATGGACGGCCTGGACATCTACGTCGGCGACTACACCCAGCCCGACCCGCTGCCCGCAGGCATGCTGCGCAAGATGGCCAGTGCGCATGCGCTGGGCTTTTTTGACCACGAGAAAAAAGCCACGCCCACTGCACCCGGTCTGCCGGGCGAGCAAGCACCGGATGCGGCTGCTGTGCCCCCAATATCCCCGCCGGCCAGTCAGCCTCGGGATGATGCGGAGGCGCAAAGCCCCGCAGACGTGGCACAGTCCCGGGTATGCAACGCTGTTCCTGGCGTTCCTTCCAGCGAGCCTGAGGTGGCCCCGCGCCCTGCCCAGGATGCGGTGGTCACGCCAGCCAGCCATACCCACAATGACCACGACGCTCATTTGCGACTGCAACCAGACGATGCCCCTCAACGCCAAGGCGTTGGGCGAGGCACTGCATGAAGACCTGACCCTTCACTCCACCCTGTGCCGACGCGACGCGGGGGCGTTCCAAAAGGCCATCCAGTCCGGGCAGGACGTGGTGGTGGCCTGCACCCAGGAGCAGCGCCTGTTTGGCGACCTGGGCCAGCAGACCGAAGGCGCGGTGTCGCCCATCCGGTTTGTGAACATCCGGGAAACCGGGGGCTGGAGCCGCGATGCCGCCAAGGCCAGCCCCAAGATCGCCGCGCTGCTGGCAGCCGCACGTTTGCCCGACCCACCGCCGGTGCCCACGGTCACCTACAAGAGCACGGGCCGCTTGCTCATCATCGGCCCGCTGGATCAGGCCGAGCAGGCCGCTGCCCTGGTGTCGGACGTGCTCGATGTCACGCTGTTCACCCAAGGCCCTGGCAATGCCGGCGGCGCGCAGGTGCGGCGCTACCCGGTGCTGGGCGGCCGCATCACCGGCCTCACCGGCTGGCTGGGCGCGTTTGAGCTGCAGTGGGCGGCCGACAACCCCATCGACCTGGACCTGTGCACGCGCTGCAATGCCTGCGTGGCGGCTTGCCCCGAGAACGCCATTGGCCTCGACTACCAGATCGACCTGGCCGCCTGCCAGTCGCACCGCGCCTGTGTGAAGGTGTGCCAGGTGGCTGGCGCCATCGACTTCACCCGCGATGCCGCGGCGCAGACCGAGCGCTTTGACCTGGTGCTGGACCTGCGTTCGCCCACCGCCACGCCCACCTTCCTGCAGCACGCGCTGCCGCAGGGCTACCTGCGCTGGGACGGGCGGGACCTGGCCACGCTGCTCCAGCTGCGCGAGCTGGTGGGCGAGTTTGAGAAGCCCAAGTTTTTTGCCTACAAACAAAAACTCTGCGCCCACTGCCGCAACGAAACCGTGGGCTGCAACGCCTGCGTGGACATCTGCTCGGCCGAGGCCATCAGCAGCGACAAGGGCCGCCAGCAAATCAAGGTGAACCCCAACCTCTGTGTGGGCTGCGGCGCCTGCACCACCGTGTGCCCCACGGGTGCGCTGACCTATGCCTACCCCAGCGCGACGGAGCAGGGCACCAAGCTCAAGACGCTGCTGTCCACCTACGCCGCTGCCGGTGGCAAGGATGCGGTGGTGCTGCTGCACAGCCAGGAGCGCGGCCAGGCGCTGGTCGAAGAACTGGGCCGTGCCGCCCAGCTGAAGCTGGCGCAGGGCGTGCCGGCCCACGTGATCCCGGTGGCTCTGTGGCACACGGCCAGCACGGGGGTGGACCTGTGGCTCAGCGCCATCGCCTACGGCGCCTCGCAAGTGGTGGTGTTGAGTACGGATGAAGAAGCCCCGCAGTACCTCGATGGCCTGCAGGCGCAGATGGACGTAGCGCAGGCCATCCTGCGCGGCCTGGACTACACCGGCACGCATGTGCAGCTGCTGCGTGCCAACCACCCCACCGCGCTGGACGCTGCACTGCAGGCCCTGGGCCAGACGCGCCAGAAGACCCCGCCCGTGGCGGCCCGCTTTGCGGTGGCCCAAGAGAAGCGCAGTACGCTGGAGATGTCGCTGGACCACCTCATCGAGCAGGCCCCGATGCCCGTAGACGAGCGGCCTGCGGCCATTGCCTTGCCCGCCGTGGGCTCCCCTCTGGGCACCATCGAGGTCAACAAGGACCGCTGCACCCTGTGCCTGAGCTGCGTGAGCGCCTGCCCCGCCAGCGCGCTGCAGGACAACCCGCAGCTGCCCCAGCTGCGCTTCATCGAAAAGAACTGCGTGCAGTGTGGCCTGTGCGCCACCACCTGTCCCGAAGACGCCATCACCCTGCAACCGCGCCTGCTGCTCACACCCGAGCGTGCGCAGCTGCGTGTGCTCAACGAGGCCAAGCCCTGGGCCTGTGTGCGCTGCAGCAAACCCTTTGGCACGGTGAAAGCCATCGAGGCCATGCTGGGCAAGCTCTCGGGCCACCCCATGTTCCAAGGCGAGGCGCTGGAGCGCCTGAAGATGTGCAGCGACTGCCGCGTGATCGACCTGTATTCCGCACAAAACGAGACGAAAGTGACCGACCTGTGAGCGCCCCATCCACTTTGACCCCCCTGGGCGGCAGCTCTGCGCTCGATGAGGAAACCGCCCGCGCCGAGCTGTATGGCTTGCTGTCGCAGCTGTATTACGCGGCGCCGAGCCCGGAGTTGCTGGAGGCCCTGCGTGTGGCAGTGACCGAGGCGCCCGCCAATGGCGGCTTTCTGCAGGAGCCCTGGCAGCAACTGGTGGCGGCGTCGCGCGCGCTCAGCGATGCCGCCATTGCCCAGGAGTTTGACCGGCTGTTTGGCGGCGTGGGCAAGCCCGAGGTGTTTCTGTATGGCTCGCACTACATCAGCGGGTTTCTCAACGAAAAGCCGCTGGCGCGCCTGCGCACCGATCTGCAGCAACTGGGCCTGGCGCGGGACGAGACAATGCCCGAGACCGAGGACCATGTGGCCTACCTGCTGGAGGTCATGCGTTATCTCATTGCCGGCGACGATGTAGCTGTCTGCAACCTGACGTCGCAGCGTGAATTTTTTTCAGCCCACTTGCAGCCCTGGGTCCTGCAACTGTGCGATGCGCTGGCTGCGCAGCCACAGGCGCGGTTTTATGCGGCCGTGGCCCATTTCACCCGTGCCTTTGTATCGGTGGAAACCCAGGGCTTCGACATGTTGGATTGATGCCTCGAAATGCTCGTAAACCCTTGATGTGCCGCTACAAAAGATGAGTGTGTTACTGGGAGTTGTATAGCCCCGTGGCAGGTTTTTACACACTGACATAGACTGTATGAATCCCGTTTCATAGCTGCCAGCCTTTCTGGAGACAAGCATGCAGAACCGCCAGCCAAATTCCTCCCGCCGGAGCTTCTTCTCCGGTGCAGCCACCGTAGGGGCTGCCGCCGCAGCCGTGGTGGCACTTCCCCATGTGGCGCCATCCGATGCCGTGGTGTCAGAGCCCGCGCGTGTGGCACCCGAAAAGGGCGGTGGCTACCACCTGTCTGCCCGCGTGAAGCAGTACTACAAGACCACCCAACTCTGACATCGGGGCATGCCATGTTGCTAACCAAGAAGTCTTCCCATTCCGTGCAGGGCAACAGCTCTGCCTCGCCCTTTGTGCACAGCCTGCGCCGTGGGCTGTCGCAGGCCCTGCCCACCATGGACCGCCGTTCGTTCCTGCGCCGCTCCGGTCTGGGGGTGGGCGTCGGCATCGCCGCATCGCAGCTTGCGCTGGTCAAGAAATCCAACGCCGCCGAAGGTGCCAAGGTCGGCCTCGGCGACAGCAAGATCGAAGTGCGCCGCACCGTATGCACCCACTGCTCGGTGGGCTGCGCTGTCGACGCCGTGGTCGAGAACGGCGTGTGGGTGCGCCAGGAGGCGGTGTTCGATTCGCCCATCAACCTGGGTGCCCACTGCGCCAAGGGCGCGGCCCTGCGTGAGCACGGCCACGGCGAGTACCGCCTGCGCTACCCCATGAAGCTGGTCAACGGCAAGTACGAGCGCATCAGCTGGGACACGGCCCTGAACGAGATCACCGCCAAGATGCAGGATCTGCGCAAGGCCAGCGGCCCTGACAGCGTGTACTTCGTGGGCTCGTCCAAGCACAACAACGAGCAGGCCTACCTGCTGCGCAAGTTCGTGAGCTTCTGGGGCACCAACAACTGCGACCACCAGGCGCGCATCTGCCACTCCACCACCGTGGCGGGCGTGGCAAACACCTGGGGCTATGGCGCCATGACCAATTCGTACAACGACATGCAGAACAGCAAGGTCGCTCTGTACATCGGCTCCAACGCAGCCGAAGCCCACCCGGTGTCCATGCTGCACATGCTGCACGCCAAGGAAACCGGCTGCAAGATGATCGTGGTGGACCCACGTTTCACCCGCACGGCGGCCAAGGCCGATGAGTACGTGCGCATCCGCTCGGGCACTGACATCCCCTTCCTGTTCGGTCTGCTGTACCACATCTTCAAGAACGGCTGGGAGGACAAGAAGTACATCAGCGACCGTGTCTATGGCATGGACAAGGTGCGCGACGAGGTGCTGGCCAAGTGGACACCCGACAAGGTGGAAGAGGCCTGTGGCGTCAAGGAAGACCAGATGTTCAAGGTCGCCAAGATGCTGCACGACAACAACCCCGGCACCATCGTGTGGTGCATGGGCCAGACGCAGCACACCATCGGCAATGCCATGGTGCGTGCCTCGTGCATCCTGCAACTGGCCCTGGGCAACGTGGGCAAGAGTGGCGGCGGCACCAACATCTTCCGTGGCCACGACAACGTGCAAGGCGCGACCGACGTGGGCCCCAACCCCGACTCGCTGCCTGGCTACTACGGCCTGGCCGAAGGCTCCTGGAAGCACTTTGCCAATGTGTGGGGCGTGGACTTCGAGTGGATCAAGAAGCAGTACGCCACCCCCGCGATGATGTCCAAGAACGGCATTACGGTGTCGCGCTGGATCGACGGGGTGCTGGAGAACAACGAGCTGATCGACCAGGACTCCAACCTGCGCGGCGTGTTCTTCTGGGGCCACGCGCCCAACTCGCAGACCCGTGGCCTCGAAATGAAGCGCGCCATGGACAAGCTGGACCTGCTGGTCGTGGTGGACCCCTATCCATCGGCCACCGCTGCGATGGCGGCCATGCCCGGCAAGGCCGAGGACCTGAACCCCAACCGGGCGGTGTACCTGCTGCCAGCGGCCACGCAGTTCGAGACCAGCGGATCGTGCACGGCCTCCAACCGCTCCATCCAGTGGCGCGAGAAGGTGATCGACCCGCTGTGGGAGAGCCGCAGCGACCACATGATCATGTACCAGTTCGCGCAAAAGCTCGGCTTTGCCGACGAACTGGTCAAGAACTACAAGATGCAGAAGGTCAAGGGCATGGATGAGCCTGTGCCTGAGGACATCCTGCGTGAAATCAACAAGTCGGTCTGGACCATTGGCTACACCGGCCAGAGCCCGGAGCGCCTGAAGGCCCACATGAAGAACATGCACTTGTTCGATGTGAAGACCCTCAAGGCCAAGGGCGGCAAGGACAAGGAAACCGGCTACGACTTTGGCGGCGATTATTTTGGCCTGCCCTGGCCTTGCTACGGCACGCCAGAGCTCAAGCACCCCGGCTCGCCCAACCTGTACGACACCTCCAAGCACGTGATGGACGGTGGTGGGAACTTCCGCGCCAACTTCGGCGTGGAAAAGGACGGCGTCAACCTGCTGGCCGAGGACGGCTCGCACTCCAGGGGCGCCGACCTCACCACCGGCTACCCCGAGTTCGACCACCTGCTGCTGAAGAAGCTCGGCTGGTGGGACGAACTCAGCGACGACGAGAAGAAGAAGGCCGAGGGCAAGAACTGGAAGACCGATGCCTCGGGCGGGATCATCCGCGTGGCGATGAAGGTCCATGGCTGCCACCCCTTCGGCAACGCGAAGGCGCGCGCGGTGGTCTGGAACTTCCCCGACCCGATCCCGA
>DATLGV010000003.1:0-1610 GCA_035540275.1 Acidovorax sp.
GCGTACAAGTTTGTGCCGGTCACGGCCCCCGGAGGGGTCGAGGCCAATCGGCAGGGCCAGGCCCTGGACTGGCGAGGCCTTTTGCTGGGCACCGTGGGCACGCTGTGTCTGCTCAACGGTCTCGTGTCGCTGCATGGCGGCTCTGTGCTCGAAGCGGCGGGCTTGCTGATGGCTGCCGTGGTCGCGGTCGCGTGTTTCATTGCCTGGCAACGCCGTCTGCTGCGCACCGGGCGCAAGCCGCTGATGGACCTGCGCCTGTTTCAATACCGCCAGTTCGCCATGGGCAGCGTGGTGGCGTTCATCTACGGCACGGCCTTGTTCGGCTCCACCTACCTGCTGCCGGTGTTCATGCAACTGGGGCTGGAACTGTCGGCATCGCACGTGGGCACCCTCATGCTGCCGGCGGGGTTTGTCCTGGCCGCCACCATCGCCGTGGTGGGCCGACTGGCCGACCGGCAGCCCACCCATCTTCTGGTCAGCACCGGGCTGGGTTTGCTGGCCCTGTCGTTCGGGCTGATGGTGTTTGTGGGCCTGGGATCGTCGCTGTGGATGTTGGTCGCTTTTGCGATTCTGGGGCGCATCGGACTCGGCTTCATTCTGCCCTCGCTGAATCTGGGCTCCATGCGCCCGCTCGACAAGTCGCTGATTTCTCAAGGCTCCAGCGCCATTGGCTTCCTGCGCATGCTGGGCGGCGCAGCCGGGGTCAGTCTGTGCGGTATCGTGCTTGAATGGCGCTTGGGCGCCCATGGCGCCTCGCTGACCGCCGGAGCCAGCAACCCAGAACGTCTCGCCGCGTTCGGTGAGACTTTTCTGATGCTGACTTTTCTGTGCCTGTTGGCGCTGGTGGCGGCGTGGCAGCTGCGCGAGGCCGGTCCGACTGACGGCAGGAGCACCTTGTCCCGATGAACAGGGGCAGGGTTGGCCAGGACTCTGCCAAACGTTGTACGAAATCGAAGAAACGGAATCTCCGCCATGTGCCAGCTCCTCGGCATGAACTGCAATGTCCCCACCGATGTGACCTTCAGCTTCACGGGGTTTGCCCAACGCGGTGGCAAGACCGACCACCACACCGATGGCTGGGGCATCGCGTTCTTTGAAGACAAGGGGCTGAGACACTTTGTGGACCACCTGGCGGCGGTGGACTCCCCCGTGGCCGAGCTGATTCGCCGCTACCCCATCAAAAGCCGGAACGTCATTGCCCATATCCGCAAGGCCACCCAGGGCATGGTCAGCCTTCAGAACTGCCACCCCTTTGTGCGTGAGCTGTGGGGTCGCTACTGGGTGTTTGCCCACAACGGGGACCTCAAGGACTTCCGCCCTCGCCTGCATTCGCACTTCCGCCCCGTGGGCGACACCGACAGTGAACATGCGTTTTGCTGGATCATGCAGGAGTTGGCCAAATCACACGCCAGCGTGCCCTCCGTTCCGGAACTGACGTTAACTCTCAAGGAACTCGCTGCGCGCATAGCGCCCCATGGCACGTTCAACTTCCTTTTATCCAACGGCCAGGCCCTGTGGGCGCATGCCTCCACCCACCTGCATTACATAGAACGCCGCCATCCGTTTGGCGCCGCGCAGCTGCGTGACGAAGACCTGCAGCTGGATTTTTC
>DATLGV010000004.1:0-2792 GCA_035540275.1 Acidovorax sp.
GGGCACATCGGTGTTGGACAGGGTGGGGTACATGGTGGCCGCGGCTGCGGTGTGGATCTCGATGCCCGCATGGTCGCGCTGCAGCACCGGCCCGGCCGCCAGAAAGCGGAAGCCAAAGCCGAAGCGCACGGCGGCGTCCACGTCTTCGGGCGAGGCAATGCCTTCGTCGATGAGTGCAAACGCCTCGCGCGACAGCGCGTGCTGCATGCGGTTGGCCAGAAAGCCCGGCTTGTCCTTCTTGACCAGCACCGGCACGCTGCCGCAGCCGCGCATGAAGGCGTGCAGCCAGGTGCCCAGGGCGGGGTCGCTGCGCTCGCCCAGCACCACTTCCACCAGCGGTACCAGGTGGGCGGGCATGAAAAAGTGCAGGCCCAGCATGCGCTGCGCCGTGGCCAAGCCCTGGGCGATGGCACTGATGGGAAAGCCCGAGCTGTTGCTGGCCAGCACGGCGTTGGCGGGCGCCACGGCTTCCAGCTCGGCAAATAGTTGCTGCTTGGCGGCCAGTTGCTCGGTGATGCATTCGACCACCAGCACCACGCCGGTCCAGTCCACCTCCTGCAGGCTGGCGCACACCTGCACGGGGCCGGCATGGGTGGCCTGGCCGGCCGCGGCCAGCTCCTGGGCGATGTGGGGCAGCAGCCGGTTGCGGCGGTCGGTGTGGGGGTCTACCACCGTGACGTGGGCGCCCCCGCGCGCCAGAACCACGGCCACATCGGCCCCCATGGTGCCTCCGCCCACCACCACGGTGCGTGCGTTGCGAGGCGAACTTGTTTCCATCTTGTCTCCAGTTTTTTTGCTTGGGCGTACTGACGTGCAACGCAGTCTAGGTATCCTGCATTGCGCGGTCCAGACGTCTTTTTCGATAGACTGATCGGCTATGAAGATCAATTGGTCCGCCCGCGAGGTGGATGTGTTCCTGTCGCTGGCCGAGACGCTGAGCTTTCGGCGCACGGCCTTGCAGATGCACCTGTCGCAGTCGGCGGTGTCGGGCACGGTGGCGCGGCTGGAGGAGATGCTGGACGTGCGCCTGTTCGAGCGCACCACGCGCACCGTGCAGCTCACGCTGGCGGGCGAGGTGTTTGCCGAGCAGGCGCGGTTTCTGCGCCACCAGATGGAGCAGACCGTGCGCCGCGTGCAGGAAGTGGCTCAGCTGCAGGTGGGCCGCGTTGCGCTGGCGGCCCTGCCGTCGCTGGCGGCCGGGGCGGTGCCACGGGCCTTTGCCCGGTTTGCCGTGCAGCACCCGGGCGTGCAGATGGAGCTGTTTGACAGCCTGGCCGGTCCGGCGTTTGACATGGTGCGGGCCGGGCGGGTGGACTTTGCCCTCACCGCCGCCAACCCCGCCTATGCGGACCTGGACTACGCCCCGCTGGTGTCCGACCGGTTTGTGCTGCTGATGCCGCGCACGCACCCGCTGGCCCGTGGGCGGGGCGCCGTTGCCTGGGCCGATGTGGCCGAGTTGCCCCACATCTCCATGCCCGCAGGCACCAGCGTGCGGCAGTATGCGCAAGAGGCCTTGCTGACGCACCGCATCCGTTTTGAACCCCGCTACGAGGTGGAACACCTGGCCACCATTGCGGCCATGGTGGCGGCGGGGCTGGGGGTGAGCGCGCTGCCCGAGCTGGCCGCCCAGGTGGTGCGCAGGCCCGAGGTGGTCACGCGAGCGCTCAAGGCACCCTTGCTGCACCGGCCCATCGGTCTGATCACGCTGCGCGGGCGGCCGCTGTCACTGGCAGCGCAGGCCATGGTGGCGCTGCTGCGGCAGGAGGTCGAGGGCGTCGGTCCGCAGAGTGATTGATGGCGCGTCCGGCGAATGGTCTGGCAGGATATGAGGTCGCCGTGTGGAGACGGTAGCGAGACAATGGCAGCATTTCTTGATCTCACCATCTGGTAGCCCCATGAGCATTCCCTCCCGCGTCCGCCTCATCGACGTTGGCCCCCGCGACGGCCTGCAGAACGAAAAGACCCCGGTGCCCGCCGCCGTCAAGATCGAGCTGGTGCACCGCCTGCAGCAGGCGGGCCTGAAAGAGATCGAAGTCACCAGCTACGTCAGCCCCAAATGGGTGCCGCAGATGGCCGACAACCATGAGGTGATGAGCGGCATCACCCGCCAGAGTGGCGTGGCGTATTCGGTGCTCACGCCCAACCTCAAGGGCTTTGAGGCGGCGGTGCTGGACCAGCCCGACGAGATCGTCGTCTTCGGCTCCGCCAGCGAGGCCTTCAGCCAGCGCAACATCAACTGCAGCATTGCCGAAAGCATCGAGCGCTTTGCACCCGTGGTGGAGGCAGCGCTGGCCGCCGGCATCCGTGTGCGTGGCGCCATGAGCTGCACCGTGGGCTGCCCCTACGAAGGCGATATTGCCCCCGAGCGCGTGGCCTACCTGGCGGGGTTGCTCAAGGGCATTGGCGTGCAGCGCGTGGACGTGGCCGACACCATCGGCGTGGGCACGCCGCGCAAGGTGCAGAAGGCGCTGGAGGCGACCTTGCAGCGCTTTGGCATCGACGAAGTCTCGGGCCACTTCCACGATACCTACGGCCAGGCACTGTCCAACACACTGGCCGCGCTGGAGCTGGGTGTGTGGAACTTCCAGTCGTCCGTGGCCGGGCTGGGCGGCTGCCCTTATGCCAAGGGCGCTACGGGCAACGTGGCCACCGAAGATGTGGTCTACATGCTGCAGGGTATGGGCATCGACACCGGCATCGACCTCGACCTGCTCATTGACGCAGGCGCCTACATCAGCGGCTTTCTGGACCGCAAGCCCAACTCACGCGCGGCCAACGCCTTGTTGACCAAG
>DATLGV010000005.1:0-6309 GCA_035540275.1 Acidovorax sp.
GTATTCGGTGGCCATGGCGCTCAAGATCGGGCCTGTGTCCGCCAAGTTCACGGGCAAGATCACGCTGTCCGACATCGTGCCGCCCGAGAGCTACCACATTGCCTTTGACGGCTCCGGCGGCGTGGCGGGCTTTGGCAAGGGCAACGCCCAAGTCAAGCTGGTGCCCCTGCCCGCCGATGCGGCCGGGCAGGCCAGCTGCGAGTTGCACTACACCGTGCACGCTTCGGTGGGCGGCAAGATCGCGCAGTTGGGCCAGCGCCTCATCGACGGCGCCGCCAAGAGCATGGCTGAGGACTTCTTCAAACGGTTTGACGACGAGATGCAGCGCCGCTTTCCGCGCGCTGAAGCCACCCCAGCAGACGCAACAGCAAGTGCCGATGCCATCACCCAGCCAGGCACCGTGGACGGGGGCAGTGCCACCCAGGGTGCGGGTATCCCTGCGTGGGTGTGGGGTGTTGGCGTGGCGGCCCTCGTGTTGCTGGCCTGGTGGTTCAATCGGGGCTGATTGCTCGGGGCAGCGGAAGGAAGTGAGTCATGGAAAATTTGGACGTCGTCGTGCTGCGCACGCTGCAGGGCTGGCGGGCCGCAGGGCGCCGTGCGCTGCTGGCCACGGTGGTGCGCACGTGGGGCTCGTCGCCCCGGCCCGTGGGCTCGATCATGGCGCTGTGCGAGGACGGTGCGGTGGTGGGGTCGGTATCGGGCGGGTGCATCGAAGACGATTTGATCGACCGCCACACCCGCGCCTATGCGCAGGCGGGCGCGGCGGCAGACAGTACCGAGCACCGTATCCCCAGCGGGCCGCCATCGTTTGTCAAATACGGCATCAGCGCCGACGAGGCCCACCGCTTTGGCCTGCCCTGCGGCGGCACGCTGGAGCTGCTGCTGGAGTACGACCCCGATCCCGCGCTGCTGGCGGACCTCATTGCCCAGCTGGCCGCCGGGCGCCTGGTGCAGCGCACCGTGCGCCTGTCCGATGGCGCAGTGACCCTGGCGCCCACCCAGGCGCCTGAGGAACTGAAGGTGGATGCACTACAGCTCACCAACACCTTCGGCCCCGAGTACCGCATGTTGCTCATTGGTGCAGGCCAGCTCACCGAGTACCTGGCCACCATGGCCTTGTTCAACGGCTTTGCCGTGACGGTGTGCGACCCGCGCGAGGAATACCGGGGCAGCTGGAGCGTGCCCGGCGCCACCGTGGTGAGCGACATGCCCGACGATGTGGTGCTGGCCTTCAAGCCCGACCGCCGCACCTGCGTGGTGGCCCTCACGCACGACCCCAAGCTGGACGACCTGGCGCTGCTGGAGGCGCTGAACACCGAGGCGTTTTACGTGGGCGGCATCGGCTCGCGCCGCAACAACGAGGCGCGGCGGGCCCGCATGATCGAGCACTTTGACCAGACCCAGGCCAGCCTGCAACGCCTGCGCGGGCCCATTGGCATCTACATCGGCAGCAAGACGCCGCCCGAGATCGCGGTGAGCGTGATGGCCGAAATTTTGGCGGTGAAGAACGGCGTGACCTTGCCGCGCGACATGGAAGTGGCCCAGGCCAAGAACGACCGGGAGCTGGCCCACAACGACCCCGGCGCCCTGGTCGGCGGCGTGCGGTAGATCGGGTCGTAGCGGTGGTCAGTGCTGCACCGGCGGCACCTGCGCCTGCAGCTGCCGCTGTACATGCCTGAGCAGTCCTTCGCAGGCGTCTTCCACCAGGTCCAGCACCTCTTCAAACCCCTGGCTGCCGCCGTAGTATGGGTCGGGCACCACCGGGCTGTCGAACTGCAGGCAGAACTCCGTCATGCGCCGCAGCTTGTGCGCGTGTGCGGGTGGGCACAGGTCCTGCGCCAGGGCCAGGTTGTCCCAGTCCATGGCCAGGATCAGGTCGTAACGCGCAAAGTCCGCATCCGTGATCTGCCGTGCCCGCAGATCCGACAGGTCATAACCGCGCTGCGCTGCGTGGCGCTGGGTGCGGGTGTCGGGCGGCTCGCCGGGGTGGTAGTTGTGCGTGCCGGCCGAGTCCACCACCACGCTGTGGGCCAGGCCGCTGTGGGTGATCTTGTGGCGAAACACGCCGTGGGCTGTGGGGCTGCGGCAGATGTTGCCCATGCACACAAACAGGATGGCGTAGCGAGACATGGCGGTGGTCGTGGGCGTTCAGGCCTCGATCACCACCGGGCCACCCTTGGCGATGCCGCGCTGGTAGGCCGGGCGGGCGTGCATGCGCTCCAGGTAGGCCTGCAGGTGCGGGCAGCGGCTTGTGTCGTTGGCGCGGGACATCAGTGCCTCCACCGCAAAGCTCATCTGAAAGTCCGCCATGGTCAGGTGCTCGCCTGCAAACCAGCGGTGGGTGCCCAGGTGTTCTTCAATGAACGCCAGCGCCGTGTCCACGTTGGGGTCGATGAGCTTTTGCTGCACCGTGCCGCACAGGGCGCGCGCAATGGGCTTCACGAAGAAGGGCATGGGCTGTGTGGGGATGGTCTTGAACACCAGCTTCATCACCAGCCAGTTCATCAGCGAGCCCTCGGCATAGTGCATCCAGAATCGGCACTGGCGGTGTTCTGCGGTGCGTGGCTGGGGCTGCAGGTGGGCCAGGTCGCCCCGGGCCTGCTCGCCGTAGGTCTCCACCAGGTACTCGATGATGGCGCCCGACTCGGCAATCGCCTCATCGCCATCCGTGATGACCGGCGACTTGCCCAGGGGGTGAATGGCCTTGAGCGCAGGCGGGGCCAGCTTGGTGGCCTTGTCGCGCGGGTAGATCTTCAGCTCGTAAGGTACGCCCAGCTCTTCCAGCAGCCAGAGAATGCGTTGCGAGCGCGAGGTTTCGAGGTGGTGCAGGGTGATCATGGCCGCCATCTTATTGAAGAGTGGGCCGAATCCACCCTGCATCAGCCCTTGTTTTGCGCGAACGTTGCGTGGGTCGGTTGGTTCAGGCGGTTCGGCTGCGCTGCTGCCCGATGGAGCGCTGCATCCACTGCACGTACAGGTCCACCGAAATCAGCACGGCCATGGCAAATGCGCAGGCGGCCACGATCGGACCAAGGCCCAGCGAGCTGACCAGCCCGGTGCCTTGCACGGTGGCAAAACGGTTGGGGGTGGTGCAGATGAATTCGGCCGCGCCCATACCGGTGTAATGCATGGCACACACGGCAGTGGCCATCAGCAGGGCGGCGCCCAGGCGGCTGCCCAGGCTGCGGGTGTTGAAGGCCAGCCACAGGGCGGCCGTGCCCGCTGCCACCGCAATCGCCACCGACAGGGCCACGGTGCGCAGGTCCCACTGGATGTAGCCGCCAATCTTCATGCCGTACATGCCCAGGTAATGCATGCCCGCCACGCCCAGGCCCAGCAGCAGCCCCGCGCCCAGAATGCGCGCCAGCTCGCGGGGTGCCTTCGACACCACGACCAGCGCTGCCGAGGTGCAGGCCACGGCCGCCACCAGCGACGCCGCGCTTTCGACGATGCCGTAGCTGCTGGCCACATCCAGCCGCAGCGCCACCATGCCCACAAAGTGCATGGACCACACCCCGATACCTCCCAGCGCCACGCCAGCAGTGACTGCGGCCGCACGGTTGAGCGTGCCGTCCTGGTGGCGGATGCGGCGGGTGACCATCAGGGCGATCAGCGAACCGATGAACGCCAGCGCGAACGAGATGGCAACGAGGTGGGGGCGGTATTCGGAGACGACGTTGGAGTCCATGGAGATCTGCCTGGTAGAGGATGGAGGGAAGGTTTTGGCCCGCTTGCGGAACGGATGAAACCAATTGTTTCCATGTTAAACCAAACAGTTATTTTTTGCTCCGAGTGGTTATTTTTTCGGCGGAGCGCCTTCAGCCCCGTGCGGCGTGGCGTTATCTGGGGAGGGAGAACGGGCAGCGTCCTGGCGCCTGCCGTCAGGCATCGCGGCTGCGATGGAGCGCGCAGCGAAAAGGTGCTCCGGGGCGTCCCGTCCTGCAGACCCGCAGAGGAGGTGTGGAGATCGCCAATACGATCTTAGAACTGCAGCAGGAACGCCCTCAGCAGGCGCCAGTGTTCCCTGGACGCGTCAGCCGCCGACTGGGCGGACGTGTTTTCCAGCTGGCGCGCGCGCACGCTCTGGGCCGGGTGGCCCAAGGTGAGCAGCACCGTGGCCAGGCTGTGCGCCAGACGCCGCAGCGTGGTCCAGTCTTGCGCGGAGCAGGCAGCATCGCCTTGCCGCACATCGGCCGCAAACTGCTGCAGGCAGCGGGCGCGGTAGGCCCTGAAGAGGAATTCGTCCCCGGCAAAGTGGGTGGCAATGGCCTGGGCTTCGTCGTCGGGCGGCGTCTGCCCCGGCAGGGCCACCACGGCGGGGGCGCTGTCCGGGGGCGTGGATGCCAGCGCCAGCGCGTCGGTCACGCAGGCCTCCAGCTCAGCCACCGATGCGGGCTTGGACACCATGCGCCAGACCTTCATGGCCTGCAGTTGCTCGCGCACCGGCGGCGTCAGGCCCGCGCTGAACACGGCCACCGGAATCCTGTGTTCCTGCACCGGTTCCTGCAGCAGCCGCTGCACCAGGTCAATGCCAGATTCGCCCGGCAGCATGAGGTCGGTGATGATGAGTTCCACCCCACCCGCGCGCAGCGCAGACATGGCGCTGGGCACATTGGTGCAGGTCACGAGCTCGATGGGCAGCTCTTCCAGGGCCATCTGCACAAAGCGCGCGATGGAGCTGTCGTCCTCCACCAGCAGGACCCGGGGCATGCTCACGGGGGTACCTTCGGCTTCGCCTGCGGTGCGAGCTGGCTGGGGGCGGCCCGGCGCGGCGCTCATGCGGGCACCTGGGCCTGGGGGATGCACGCGGCCAGCGCGCCAGGCAGTTCGGCCACCAGGCGGGGTTTGTGGATCACCTTCACGCCCTGCAAGGCAAACGCGTAGGGCTCGCGCTGCTGTTCGTCGAGCGAGGTGACCACGATGAGGTGGCTGCGTGCAAACTGCGGATGCGAGCGCAGCGTGGTGATCAGGGTGGCACCATCGATCCCCGGCAGCAGGATGTCAACGATCAGCACCTCGGGCTGTGTCTGCCCGTACAGCGCCAGGCCGATGATGCCGTCGTTGGCCACATGCAATCGCGCCCCCGGAAAGTGCTGCTGCACGATCAGTCCCACGAGGTTCTGGAAATGGATCGAGTCCTCGATCAGCAGGATCTGTGGTGCGCGTCCTCGGGCGGGGCTTGACGGCACAGCCATGAGGGGAGGGCGGCTGTTTGCCAGCGTGCCGACGCCAGGCGCCTGCGCAACCCCGCCCGCGCCATGGGCTGCCATCCAGCGCTCCACGGAGGCGCGGGAGATGCGGCGGTGCCCGCCCGGTGTCTTCCAGGCCTCCAGTTCATTGCGGTCCACCATCAACTGCACAGACCGCACGGCCATGCCCAGCATCTTGGCGACTTCGAGCGTGGTGTAGTGATCTGCCATGGCGTGTTCCACGAGAGGGTTGTCAGATTGCATAGATCGCGCATTTTCCTTCAATTTCGATTCCAACACGACTTGCATTTGATAAAAATGATTGATATGATTTGTCTGTTCGAAAAAAAGACGCTCTCCCGCGTTTTTTTGTATTCCGTGCAGCCTCCCTCGCCCCACCGGGGCCCCCGCCATGAAAAAAATCCTCATCGTCGAAGACCACATCGATATCCGAAAACTGCTCAAGATGACGCTGGAATTTGATGATTTCGAGATCCACGAGGCCGCCACGGGCGACGCTGGCTGGGTGCTGGCGAGCGAGCTGCAGCCCGATATCGTGCTGCTCGATGTCATGATGCCCGGCACCCTGACCGGCCTGGACGTGTGCCGACGCATCAAGTCGGACCCGGGCATGCGCCACACCAAGGTGATCATGCTGACGGCCCGGGTGCAGTCGGACGACAGGGCGGCAGGGTTCACGGCGGGGGCCGACGACTATCTGATGAAGCCCTTCAGTACCCTGCAGGTGCTGGAAACCATCTATCGCATGGAGGCCGCGTAGTGACCTCGGTACCGTCGCTGGAGCCTGCGTCCTTGCCGTCTTTCGACGCGCGCTGCTTTGATGAGGCTGCGGCGGCACAGATGGAGCGGTTCGTGCGCGACTTCGGGCGTATGTACCGCGAGCGCAACGAGGCATTGCGCGAGGTCACTCGCGCGCACCATGCCGCATTGCTGCAACTTTCGGCGGCGGCTGACCTCAAGGACGACGACACCGGCGTGCACATCGTGCGCATCGGCTACCTGGCCGAAGCCTTGGCCCTCGCGCTGGGGCAAACGGCGGGCTATGCGCGCATGCTGCGCAAGGCCGCACCCATGCACGATATTGGAAAGATCGGCACCC
>DATLGV010000006.1:0-7385 GCA_035540275.1 Acidovorax sp.
GGTGTAGACCATGGCCTGGCGCAGGTTGGCAAAGGTCTGCCGCCCCCGGTGAATCGCCCGCACGATGGCCGCAAAGTCGTCGTGCAGCAGCACCAGGGCCGCGGCTTCGCGCGCCACGTCGGTGCCGCGCTGGCCCATGGCGATGCCGATGTGTGCGGCTTTGAGGGCCGGGGCGTCGTTCACACCGTCACCGGTCATGGCCACCACCTCGCCCTGGGCCTTGAGGGCTTCGACCAGCGCCAGCTTCTGGTGCGGCTTGATGCGTGCAAACACGCTGACCTGCCGCACCTGGTCGGCCAGCGCCTGGGGCGGCAAGTGGACCAACTCGTCGCCGGTGATCACGCGGTCGTTGGCGATGCCTGCCTGGGCGGCAATGGCGCGCGCGGTGCGGGGGTGGTCGCCGGTGATCATCACCACGCGAATGCCCGCCTGGCGGCACCGCGCAACGGCCTGGGGCACCTCCGGGCGCAGCGGGTCGGCCAGGGCCACCAGGCCCAGCCACTCAAAGTCAAAGTCGTGCTGGGCGTCGGGCCAGGTGTCTTGCGCGCGGTGCCGGGCCTTGGCCACGCCCAGCACCCGCAGGCCCCGGTCGGCCAGGAGCGCGGCCTGGGCGCTGACGGCAGCGCGCTCGGCGTCGGGCAGGTGGCAAAGGTCGGCCACGGCTTCGGGCGCGCCCTTGGCGGCTACGGTGTCGTGCGCCGAAGTGTCGTCGCGCCACAGGTGGCTCATGGCCAGCAGCTGGGGCGACAGCTCGTACTCCCGCGCCAGCGACCATGCGGGGTGCAGGTGCTCGGTGTCCACCAGGTGGTCCGCCGCCATGCGGTGAAAGGCCTGCTCCATGGGGTCATGCGGCTCGATCTCGCTGGCCAGCACGGCGTATTCGAGCAGTTCGTGGAAGGCATCGGGCAACGCGCTGCCATCCGCCGCGGCAGGCAGGTTCTGCACGTCCAGCTCCTGGCCCGCAATGCAGAGCGCCGCCACCGCCATGCGGTTTTGCGTCAGGGTGCCGGTCTTGTCCACGCACAGCACCGTGGTTTGCCCCAGCGTCTCGATGGCGTTGAGCCGCCGCGTGAGCACCTGCTGTGCCGCCAGCCGCCGCGCGGCCAGGGCCAGGAAGATGATCATGATCACCGGTAACTCTTGCGGCAACACCCCCATGGCCAGCGTGATGCCCGCCAGCACAGCCTGCAGCCAGTCGCCCCGCAGCGCCCAGAACAGGGCCACCAGCAGCGCGCACAGCGACAGGCCGATGACCACCAGCTTGCGCGTGAGCCGCGCCATCTCTTCGCGCAGCGGCGAGGCCTGCAGGGCAATGGTGTCGAGCGACTGGCCGATGCGGCCCAGCTCGGTGTGGCGCCCCACGGCGGACACCTGCAGCAGGCCCTGGCCGCTGACCACCAGCGTGCCTGCAAATACCTTGTCGGCCGGTTGTTTTGCCACGGGCTCGGACTCGCCCGTCAGCATCGACTCGTTGGCGGCCAGCTCGTGGGCCTGCAGCAGCGTGCCGTCGGCCGGGATGCGGTCGCCCTCGGCAATCATCAGCAGGTCTTCGCGCACCACGTCGCGGCCTGCAATGCGCACCAGGGTGCCGCCGCGCAGCGCCAGCGCGCGGGGGCTGGAGAGGTCGCGCAGGGCGTTCAGCGCGTTGTCGGTGCGGCGCTCCTGCAGCACCGTGATCGCCATGATGATCACCACAAAGCCCAGCAGGATCAGCGCCTCGTGCGCATCCCCCATGGCGAGGTAGATGGCCCCCGCGCCCAGCAACAGCAGAAACATGGGCTCGGTGACCACGTCCCAGGCCATGTCGCGCAGCGTGCGGCGCTGGCTGATGCCCAGTTCGTTGGGGCCCTCGTCGCGCAGGCGCTGGGCGGCCAGGGCCGGGTCAAGCCCGGTGGGGGAGTCGGTAGTTGGCATGTGGGGCGTGAGGCTGCGTTGCACAGGGGATGCAATGGTGCAACGGTTATACCGCGCGCCGATGTCGGGATCGCTGACCCAGGGCCGTGCGCCGTCCCCGGTCTCCTTCCATCACACCTCGCACATCACAAAGTCCGCCTTGCCGACATTGCATTCCGGGCAGCGCCAGTCGTCGGGCACGTGGGCCCAGCGGGTGCCGGGTGCGATCCCGTGGTCGGGCAGGCCCGCAGCCTCGTCGTAGATCCAGCCGCAAACGGCACACATGTAGATTTTCATGGCGTGTTTCCTTCGATGTGGGGCTGTGCGTCAGTCGTCATCGTGGTGCCGCTGGCGTTCGGTGGAGGTGCCGCTGGCCACCCATCCGCTGGGCGACTGCTGCCACTGCCAGGCGCCAAAGGCCAGGGTTGCGATCAGCAGCAGGGCGGCGAGCCAGGAGCGGTTTTTGGGGACCAGGTCGGGCCCCTTGCCCTCCACCCGGCCGGTGAGCATGGGCAGGGCCTGGTTCTTGCGGCGCAGCACGCTCAAGCCCGCAATCAGCGCAATGTGGGCCAGCACCACCAACAGCAGGGCGTTGCCGAAGAACTCATGCACTTCTTCCATCGCCTCGCCCATCCAGTTACCGCCCAGCGCAGCGCCCCAGTCGTTGTATGTGGCGTAGCCACTGAGCGTGAGGGGCACCACCAGCGCCAGCAGCAGCACAATGGCCAGTGCCATCAGCAGGTTCTGGCCCTGGCGCCAGTTGATCTGGCTCACCGACGGGGTTTGGGGCAGGGCGCGCAGCCATGCGGGCGCCCCCGCCAGCTTGCGCCACAGCAGGCCCAGGCCCGAGGTGCGCGGCCCGAAGATGCCGTACAGCAGGCGAAAGCCCAGCAGCCCCGCCATGGTGTAGCCCAGCGTGACGTGCAGCAGCCGCCAGTGCTCGCCGTCGGCCGTGGCGTAGGCCCCGGCAAAGCACAGTGCAAACAGCCAGTGGAACATGCGTGTGGGCGCATCGGTCACCCGGCGGCTGGGCGTTTTGGCCGGGGTGGGCTGCGCCGTTGCGTTGGCGGGATGGAGGGTAGGTATGTTGTTCATCGTGTTCTCCTTGTGGGGCTCCAGAGGGTGGCTGTACGTGGCAGTCAGTCGTTCCAGGCGCGGGCTGAGCGGGCATCCAGCCCTGCGGGCATGCGCAGCTTGTGGTCGTCAAACTGCCCTTGGTCTGCGCCCGTGTGGCAGGCCGCGCAGTTGGCAGCGCTTTTCACGCTGGCAAGCTTCCAGGTGGCGGGTTCGATCTTTCGGTGCTTGCGTTCAAACCAGGCCGAGCGGGTGATGCGGTCCTCGGGCGGCTCTTCGTTCACGCGCTTGTAGGTGCCTGCGTGGGCCTGCAGCCACTGGTTGAGCTGGTGCACGGTGGCCGCGTCCAGCGATGCGTCGGTGCCGTAGTGGTTGCCCAGGCCCGTCATCACGCGGTTCCACGACGCTGCGGGCAGCAGGCCGGGCGGGTAGGCGGTGTGGCAGGCGGCGCATTCCTGCGTGTAGGCGTTGGGCACATTGCGGGGCATGGCACGCCCGCTGTCTGCGTGGGCGCTGGAGAGGGACAGCAGGGCCAGCGCGCACGCAGCGGCGGCCAGGGCCGCAGGGCGTAATGGGACGAGTTTTTTCATGACTTTGTCAGGGCTTGAGGGCGTTGAGGTAAGCCAGCACGTCGGCCTTTTCCACTGCGGTGCATTCACGGCTCAGCACGTCGTTGCAGTTGCGGCGGAACCACTTGTCCACCTTGGCGGTGTCGGTAAAGGCCTTGGGGTTGAAGGCCGGGGCCAGGGGCGCAATCGGCTTGCCGGTGCTGGCATGTTTGCCCTGCGCGGTGGGCGGTGTGCCGTGGCAGGATGTGCAAGACCACTCGCCGCCATGGCGGGTGGTGAAGAACAGCTTGCCCTTGTCGGCATTGCCCGGGCTGCCGGCCTGTGCGCTCCAGTGGGCGAGTTGTTGGGCAGCCGTGGTGTCGGCGGCGTGGCCCATGCCGGTAGCTGCCAGTGCGCAGAGCGCGGCCAAGGTCAGTGTGCGAAGGGAAGTCATGCCAGGGTCCTTGTGGGTTTTGTCTTGTGGCCATTGTTGAAACCCCCGTCTGAACGGCGCGTGAAAGGCCCGTTCATCGGCCGTTCAGGTTTCGCGCGGGACAATGCAGCCATGTTTTTCTCTCTTCACCCTGCTTCTGCGCAGCGCCACGTCAAGCGCCGGCGTTGGGCAGCCGGTGTGCTGTGGGCTGCTGCGCTGGTCGTGCCGCCCGCCTGGGCCAGCGGCAAGGGCGACCATGACCGGGCGCGGCAGGCCGTGCAGGCGGGCCAGGTGCTGCCGCTGCCCACGGTGCTGGAGCGCCTGCAGCGCGAGGTGCCGGGCCAGGTGCTGGAAGTGGAGCTGGAGCAGGAGCGCGAGCGCTGGATTTACGAGATCAAGCTGCTGACGTCTGCCGGACAGTTGACCAAGGTCAAGATCGATGCGCGCACGGCCGAGGTGCTACGTGTGCGGTCACGAGAATCGCGCGAAGATCAGCCGCGAAGCCGGGACCATCGCTGACACCCTTCCGACCCCAACACCTCCATGCGCATCCTGCTGGTAGAAGACGACACACTGCTGCGCGCCCAGCTGCGCACGGTGCTGCAAGGCGCGGGCTACACCGTGGACGAGGCGGACAACGGGCGTGACGCGCAGTTTCTGGGTGAGACCGAGGCGGTGGATGCCGTGGTGCTGGACCTGGGCCTGCCGGTGGTGGACGGGCTCACGGTGCTCAAGCGCTGGCGGGCTGCGGGGCGCAACATGCCGGTGCTGATCCTCACCGCGCGCGACAACTGGCACGAAAAGGTCGCAGGCATCGACGCCGGTGCCGATGATTATCTGACCAAGCCCTTTCACCTGGAAGAACTGCTGGCGCGCCTTCGTGCACTGATCCGCCGCGCCAGCGGGCAGGCATCGGCCGTGCTGCAGTGCGGAGACTGGTCGCTGGACACCCGCAGCGGCCGCGTGACCTGCGCGGGCCAGCCGGTGACGCTGACGGCCCATGAGTACAAGGTGCTCGACTACCTCATGCACCGGCCCGGCGTGCTGGTCTCGCGTGCGGAGCTGACCGAACACATCTACGCACAGGACTTTGACCGGGATTCGAACACCATCGAGGTGTTTGTGGGGCGCCTGCGCAAGAAAATGTCGCCCTCTGCAGGTTCTTTGGCTGCACCTGAGGCTTCGGCCCGCATCGAAACCGTGCGCGGCATGGGCTACCGCCTGGTGCCGCCATGAGCGTGCCTGGTGCGCCACCCGCGCCGCCCGTGTACTGGTCCCGGTCGTTGCGGGTGCGGCTGCTGGCCGTCACGCTGGCGGGGGTGGCCGTGGCCATGGTGCTGGCCGGGCTCGTACTGAGCGGATTGTTCCGCGAGCATGTGCAGCAGCAGTTTCAGGCGGCGCTGCAGCTGCAGTTGGATCAGCTCACGGCGCGTCTGGAGTTCGATGCCCAAGGGCAGCCGGTGATTGCAGCCGAGGCGCTGTCGGACCCGCGCTGGCTCAAGCCTTACTCCGGCCTGTACTGGCAGGTGGACGCCATGGCGCCTGGCGGGCGGGAGCGGGCCGGGGTATTGCGCTCGCGCTCGTTGTGGGACACCAGCCTGGCGCTGCAGGTGGATGCTTTGGCCGATGGCATGGTGCATGTGCACGAGATGGCAGGCCCGCAGGGCGCGCCCTTGCTGGTGCTGGAGCGCACGGTGCGCGCAGAGGGCGTGCATGCAGCGCGCTGGCGCCTGATGGTGGCTGCCGACCTGCAGGCCACACAGGCGGCCACCACCCGGTTCACGGGCGTGCTGGCGCTATCGCTGGCGGTGCTGCTGGTGCTGCTGGCGGCCGCAGCCTGGGCGCAGGTGGCCGTAGGGCTGCAGCCCCTGCAGGCGCTGCAGCGCGCGGTGCAGGATGTTCAGGAAGCCAGGGCTTCGCAATTGCAAGGCCGCTTCCCTGCCGAAGTGCAGCCGCTGGTCGATGACTTCAATGCCGTGCTGCGCCGCCATGGCGAGGTGGTGGAGCGCGCACGCACCCAGGCGGGCAACCTGGCGCATGCGCTCAAGACGCCCCTCACGTTGCTGGAGAACGCGGCCCGCGCGCAACCGCCCGCTGATGGCGCGGCACTGGCGACGCTGGTGCGCGAGCAGGTGCAGGCATCGCGTCGGCACATCGACTGGCATCTGGCGCGGTCGCGGGTGGCTGCGTCGGCACATCTGCCGGGGCAGCGCACGGCGCTGCAGCCCGTGGTGGAGGGCCTGGTGCGCGTGATGAACAAGGTGCATGCGGACAGGGCGCTGGACATCAGTGTCGCGCCGCCGTCGGTCCCGCTTTTCTTTGCGGGCGAGGCGCAGGACCTGCAGGAAATGCTGGGCAACCTGCTGGACAACGCCTGCAAGTGGGCACGGTCTGCGGTGCGTCTGCAGGTGCAGCTGCTGCCCGCCGGATCGAACGCTGCGCAGCCCCGGATGGTGGTTGCGGTGGAAGACGATGGCCCCGGCATCGATGCCGCGCAACGTGCGCAGGCGCTGGAACGCGGCGTGCGCCTGGACGAAGCCGTGCCAGGCACCGGACTGGGGCTGGCCATCGTGCAGGAGCTGGCTACGCTGTATGGAGGGCGGCTGGATCTGCAGCCCGCAGGCCTGGGCGGTTTGCGCGCTGCGCTCACGCTGCCTGCGGCGATCTCACGCTGAACCGCTGCCGTCGGCGCGGGTCCTTAAAAACAGTGAAAAGCGGGACGCCCAGAAAAAAGCCCGCAGAAGCGGGCTAAGGCCCTGACAAATTCCCCTGAATCCTGCAAAGCCTTGGAGTGATGGAGACAGGTTATCACCGTCCGCGGTGTTTGACCACTCCTGTTGTGCAAGCGGCGCTCACTGCCGGTTTTCCACGCTGTTTTGCATGGCGGTCTGGGCCACGGCATCCAGGGCGTTGTCCACCACGGCCTGCTGGGCCAGCACCTGCATGGCGCCTTGCTGCAGCAGCCGGTCCAGCAGCCGCAGGGTCATTGACTGGGTGCGGCCGGAGGCGCTGGTGAAGAGGAACAGGTTGCCATGCGAGCCGATCCAGGACAGCTGCGTGCGCTCCCACCGCCCGGCCACCTGCAGGTTGACCCAGGAGCCCACGGTGATGGTGGAGGCTGCAAGGGGCAGGGCTGCGCCATCACCGGGCGTCGCCTCTGCAGCATTGCCGCCTTCGGTCTCGGGCGACTGTGAGATGTCGATGTAGCCCGATTCCCGGGCTTCGGAAGGGGCCACCCAGGGGGTGTCGTCGTCCACGGACGGGGGGTGTGGTGGCTCTGCTCCAGGCGTCGCAGGAGTCGCTGCAGGTGCGGGGCATGGCGCGGCCCCTCGTGGCCCGGGCTGGAAGGCCTGCTGGTGCAGCTGCATCAGCAGATCAAACACCGCCTCAGTGCGGTCGACAGGGTAGTCGATGGATGCCAGGCCCTCGCGCAGCTT
>DATLGV010000007.1:0-3560 GCA_035540275.1 Acidovorax sp.
CGCGAGGCCATCCTGGAAGCGGGCGGCAGCCGCCCCGCCATGGAATCCTTCAAGGCCTTCCGCGGCCGGGAGCCTCGTCTGGACGCTCTGTTGCGTCATCAGGGCATGGCGGAAGAACTGACGGCCTGAGTGCCGCATCCCGCACGCAGCCTGCCCCACAACAACCACAGCCCACAAGAATGAGGAGAACCCGCATGCCCCGTCCAACGTTCACCCCTGCCGCCGCAGGCTTGTTGATGGCCCTGGTTTCTGTGGGTGCCCAGGCGCAGGCCGTTTATCGCATCGTCGGGCCCGATGGCAAGGTGACCTTTTCGGACCGCCCCCCCGCCGAGGCCAGCGCGCAGCCAGCGCGCAGCAGCACAGCCCCGGCCAGCCCTGCGACAACCAACGGCGCGTTGCCTTACGAACTGCGCCAGATTGCCAACCGCTATCCGGTCACCATCTATACCGGCAGCGAGTGTGCGCCCTGCGGGAGCTTGCGCAACCTGCTGACATCGCGCGGCGTGCCCTACACCGAGCGCACGGTGGTCAGCAATGAGGACATCGCGGCACTGCAGCGCCTGAGCGGCAGTTCCAGCCTGCCTTTTGGCACCATCGGCGGCCAGCAGCTCGTGGGGTTTTCAGACGCCGAGTGGGTGCAATACCTCGACGCAGCGGGCTACCCCAAACAGTCCCAGTTGCCCAGTAACTACCGCCAGCCAGCCCCCACACCACTGGTCGCGGCCAAGCCTGTAGAGACTGCACCAGCGGCTGAGCCCAAAGCCCCTGCACGCCCCGTCCCCCCGCCACCGGCCAATGATCGCCCCACGCCGAGCAATCCAGCGGGGATCCGGTTCTGAGACCATGATGCAGCCGCCGCTTCCGGGCGTCTGATGCAGCTGTTCTCCAAGCAAAAGGGGCCTTCACGGCCCCTTTTGTTCTTGTTCGGTTTGTTCGGTTTGTTCTGTGTCTTGGCAGACGGTGCGCCAGGTTCTCCCCAACCACCGCCTTGCGCGCGTCAGTAGGTGATCGTCTGCACGACCCGCGCCGTACCCAGCAGGCACACGGACGCCTTCTGGTGGGCAAACACGCCCACAGTCACCACGCCGGGCCACTGGTTGATCTCTGACTCGAACGCCAGCGGGTCGGTGATGGACAAGCCCTTCACGTCTAGAATGTGCTGACCGTTATCGGTGACCAGCGGCTGACCATCCTTGAGCCGCAGGCTGGCCTGCCCACCCATGGCCGCAAAACGACGCGCAATGTGGTTGGCCGCCATCGGGATCACCTCGACCGGCAGCGGAAACTGGCCCAGGGCCTTCACCAGCTTGGACTCATCGGCAATGCACACAAAGCGCTCGGCCAGCGCCGCCACGATCTTCTCGCGGGTCAGTGCGGCACCGCCACCCTTGACCATGTGGCCCTGGCCGTCGATCTCGTCGGCGCCGTCGATATAGACCGAGAGCGATGGCACTTCGTTGGCATCGAACACCGCAATGCCCAGCGCCTTCAGGCGCTCAGTGCTGGCTACAGAGCTGGACACCGCGCCCTTGATCTGGTCCTTCATGCCCGCCAGGGCGTCAATGAACTTGTTCACGGTGGAGCCGGTGCCCACCCCCACAATCTCGCCAGGCACCACGTATTGCAGCGCGGCTTGGCCTACCAGGGTCTTGAGTTCGTCTTGGGTGAGGGAAGTGGTCGTCGTCATGGGAGAAAATCGGGGGTAATCCTGAATTATCCCCCCATGTCCCTGATCCCCTACGCCCTCACCCGCCCGTTTCTCTTTGGCATGGGTGCCGAAGCCGCCCACGAACTCACCATGGACATGCTGGCCCGTGGACAGCGCACGCCCCTGCAATGGGCCTGGTGCAACGAGACCGTGAACGACCCCATTACCCTGGCAGGGCTCACGTTTCCAAACCGCGTGGGCATGGCAGCGGGCCTGGACAAGAACGCGCGCTGCATCGACGCGCTGGGCGCCATGGGCTTCGGCTTTGTGGAAGTGGGAACGGTGACCCCCAAGGCGCAGCCGGGCAATCCCAAGCCGCGCATGTTCCGTCTGCCCGAGGCCCGCGCCCTCATCAACCGCCTGGGCTTCAACAACGAGGGCCTGGAGGCCTTCTTGCGCAATGTCCAGCAGGCGCAGTTCCGCAAGCAAAATCGCCAGCACCCCATGTTGCTGGGCCTGAACATTGGCAAGAACGCAACCACCCCGATCGAGAACGCGACCAGCGACTACCTCATCTGCCTGGAGGGTGTGTACCCCCATGCCGACTACGTCACGGTCAACATCAGCTCGCCCAACACCCAGAATCTGCGCGCGCTGCAGAGCGACGCCGCCCTTGACGCCTTGCTGGGCGCAATCGCCGAGCGCCGCGAGACGCTGGCCACCCAGCACCAACGCCGCGTGCCGGTCTTCGTGAAGATTGCACCCGACCTGGACGAAGCCCAGGTGGCCGTCATCGCCGCGACGCTGCAGCGCCATGGCATGGACGGTGTGATTGCCACCAACACCACCATCAGCCGCGCTGCGGTGCAAGGCATGCGCCACGCTGAAGAGGCCGGCGGGCTCAGCGGTGCTCCCGTGCTGGAAGCCAGCAACCAGGTGATTCGGCAGTTGCGCGCCGCCTTGGGCAGCAGGTTCCCCATCATCGGCGTGGGCGGCATCATGAGCGCCGAAGATGCCGTGGGCAAGATTCGCGCAGGGGCGGATGTGGTGCAGATCTATACCGGCCTGATTTACGAAGGTCCGGCGCTGGCCGTGAAAGCTGCCAAGGCCATCAAGGCCCTGCGCTGACCCGCAGGGCCCACCAGCCCCGCGCACAGAACACCATGAAAAACGGAGCCTCTGGGGACAGGGCTCCGTTTTTGTTCTTCTACAGGACGCGCCGCCAGGTGCAGCCCTCTCCCGCAGCAGCGTTCAGCGCCGCAGGCGCATCAGCATCGGCAACACGATGCCCGCCCACCGGATCAGCCTGCGCGGGCCAGCCACCAGGGCGACACCGGCCATGGCGGCCACTGCCAGCGGATGTTCGCGCGCAAACCCGGCGGCGCGCAGCGCCAGCGAGGCATCTGCACCGCCCGTTGCGCTTTCGGCTTGCTGCGCCAGCGCGCGGGCCTGCACCCGGGCCACGCGGCGGGCACGCAGCCGGTCACGCTGTAACCCGATGCGGTCGAGCACACGCTGCTGCTCCAGCGTAGGGGTAACCCGTGCCATGGGCACAGCCTGCGAGGTGGTGGTAGCGGTGGGGTGGGATGTACTCACAAGCGCTCCTTGAGGTCACGCCAGTCCTGCGCCAGCTCTCGCCGCGTCAGGGCAAATCCACTGCCCGCGCGCTGCGCCACGGACACCAACGACACGGTGGCGGTGGCCCAGCCCACGGTCCACACACCCGCTACCAGCCACGCCACCAGCGTGCGCTGCGGTGTATCCCAAAAGTGCACCAGCACGGCCAGCGACACCATGATGAGAGCCACCACCGTGAGCCCGGCCACCAGAATGGTGAGCACCAGCAGTTGCTGTAGGCGCTGTTTGAGGTCCGCCCATTCAAGGCGGGCCAAGTCCATGCGGTCTTCGGCAG
>DATLGV010000008.1:0-1738 GCA_035540275.1 Acidovorax sp.
GCCAAAGATGCCGCTGGCGCGCCCCTGCTCGTGCGGCTGGAAGGCATACAGGATGATGACGGCCGGGATGGGCTGCACGACCCCGGCCGCCAGCCCCTCGGCGACGCGCGCCGCCAGCACCAGGCCAAAGTCGCGCGCCAGGCCGCCCCCCACACCGCCCAGGAGCAGCAGCAACATCGCGCCCACATAGGTCGCGCGGTAACCGTACCGCGACAGCAGCCAGGGGGTGGTGAGCATGGACACGGTGGTGGCCACCATGAAGCCCGAGGTGACCCACTGGGCGCGCTCCTGGCCCAGTGCAAAGTAATGGCTCATGTCCGGTATCGCCACATTGACGATGGTGGAGGACATGATGGAGGCCATGGTGCCGACCATGACGGACAGCAACAGCAGCCACCGGTAGCGTTCGCCGTAGCGCTCGCGCAAGACGGACGACGACCCCGAGGAGGTGTTGCTCATGAAGCGGCCCAATGCGGAAGCGGGACAACGGGGTCAAGGACGCCGGAGAACAGCGTTCAGGATGTGCGCTCCAGCCACAGCTTGCCGCCTGTGGCCCAGTTTTCGCGCTTGATGTCGGTGATCAGGATGTCCACTGACTCGGGCGAGCCGCCCAGGATCTCGACGGACACGCGGGTGATCTCTTCCACCAGCTTCTTCTTTTGCTCGACCGTGCGGCCTTCCATCATTTCGATGTGGTACGTGGGCATGCCTAGTTCCTTCGCGCGCTGTGAATTCAGCGGAAAGCCCAAATCATATCGGCGAAGGCGGCCTGCTCGCGGCAGAGGGTTGCTGCGCGCCCTGTGCTGGCGCACCACATGCGGCACAGATGCAGACCTGGCCGCGCGCCCCATCCGGCACAGCCGCCAGGGCCGCAGGGTCGATGGCCTGCGTCATGCACCAGCAGCTTGCTGCCGGGCGGCCCGCCGCGATGGCGCACTGATTGGGCTGCCCGCACAACGGGCAGGAAGACGGCATGAGAGGGGCGGGTAATACTGCAGGCATGGAGGTGCGCGGTCGCGCGGGCCCCAGTGTACGGCGCAGCTCTGCCAGAGCGCAGCCGCCCGCCTTCCACCCACAACCGGGACCCCGGTGATCGGAAGCAATGCCTCAAATAAAAATAGCCACCAGTGCAGGTATTGATTGCGCTGGTAGCTATCCAAATTGAGGCAAACGGCGCTGCAGCCACAGCACCGTTTGCGAAAGCGGAATCAGGCCGCCTGCGCCGCCTTCAGCTTCAGGCGCCAGGCATGCAGCAGTGGCTCGGTGTAGCCGCTGGGCTGTTCCATGCCCTTGAAGACCAGGTCGCAGGCCGCCTTGTAGGCCATGCTGGTGTCAAAGTGTCCGGCCATGGGCTGGTACAGCGGGTCGCCAGCGTTCTGGCCGTCCACTACGGCAGCCATGCGCTCGAACGTGGCGCGCACCTGGGCTTCGGTCACCACGCCGTGGTGCAGCCAGTTGGCCATGTGCTGGCTGCTGATGCGCAGCGTGGCGCGGTCTTCCATCAGGCCCACGTTGTGGATGTCGGGCACCTTGGAGCAGCCCACGCCGGCATCGACCCAGCGCACCACGTAGCCGAGGATGCCCTGCACGTTGTTGTCCACCTCCTGCTGCTTCTCGGCGTCGGACCAGTCCGGCTCGGCGGCGACCGGAATCGTCAGCAGGTCGTTCAGGATCGCGTCGCGCTCGGCGTCGGCGTCGGTCTTCGCCAGCTCCCGCTGCACCGCGAACACGTCGACCT
>DATLGV010000009.1:0-4697 GCA_035540275.1 Acidovorax sp.
CCATAGCCCCGGGGCGCAGCCACAGGGTTTCCTGTCGAGTTTCATTTTTTTCATCAAGGAGTTCATCATGACAACATGGCAAATCGTTCGCGTGGTCGCAGGCACTTTCATCCTGCTTTCTCTGGCGCTGGGCATTCCAGGCAGCCCCCTCTTCGTGAGCCAGTGGTGGCTGGCTTTCACCGCCTTCGTGGGAGTCAACCTTCTGCAAAGCGGCCTGACCCGGTGGTGCCTCATGGAGACCCTCTTGCGCAAACTGGGTGTGCGAACTGGCAACTGAGAAGGGACACATCATGCGCAGACTTCTGCTGAGCGCTGCCTTGCTGGCCTGCGGCCTGGGTTCCGCCCACGGGGCAGACTTGCGGGAGGCATGGCTTGCCGCAAGGCAACAGCACCCAGACGTGGCGGCGGCGGACGCCACGCGTGCCATCGGCGAAGCGCGCAGGGTGCAGGCCAGCCGATTGTGGAACCCCACGGTGTCGGCCCAGGCCACCGGGGGTGCCATGGGTTCGCGCACTTCCGCCCAAGGCGCTGCTTTTTCGATGCCAGGGTCTGCAGCGACCCCCGGCGTCGGATTTGACACATCGGTCCACAGCGGCCCGGGTGGGCGTGTGGGCATCGAGGCGCGCATGCCCCTGTACAACCCCGAGCGCAGCGCCCAGGGGCGCCAGCTGCTGCTGTCTGCCGACCTGGCCGAACTGCAGGCAGCGTCGCTGCAGCAACAGCTGATGCTCAAGACCGCCCAGCAGTATTTCGCCGCGGTGCTGGCACAGCAGCAGCACGCATTGCTGCAGCGCCAACAAGAGGCCACGGACCGCGCGCTGCTGGAGGCGCGGGATCGCTTTGCACTGGGCGACTCGCCAGTCACCGATGTGCGCGAAGCCCAGGCGCGTGCGCTGGCCCTTGCAGCGCAAGTGCAGGCCGCCGACGTGGAGTTGCAGACAGCGCTCCAGGCCCTGGCCCAGACAACGGGCTGGAGTGCCGAGCCCCTGGCGTCTCTGCAGGGCCCTGCCCCGCTCGCGGCGGGTGAATCCGCGCCCGCCCATGCCGCCGCGGCACTGCCGCCCCTTTCCCAATGGCTGGACATGGCAGGCAGCGACAACCTGCAGGTACGCACGCAGGCCCAGGTGCTGGCCCTGGCCGAACAGGAGGCCGCCAAGGCCACGCGCTCGGCCAGCACGAAGGTGGATCTCGTAGCCCAGGCGGCAGCGGACAGACTGTCGGGCTCGGGGCGCTGGGGTTCTGCCAGCAACTCGGCCAGCCAGTACATGGTGGGCGTGCAGATTCAGGTGCCCCTGTTCACCGGTGGGCAACTCGATGCGCGCCAGCAGGAGCTGCTGCGCCTGCAGGAAAAAGCGCAGGCCGAGCTCGACAGCACCCGGCTGGCTGCGACCCAGCAGGTGCGCGCCACCTGGCTGCAGCTGCAGTCAGGCGCCGCCCGCACGCAGGCACTGGAGGCTGCACGTGCAGCCGCCCAGATGCGGCTGGACGCCACCCAGCTGGGCCGCCAGGTGGGTGACCGAACGACCCTGGATCTGCTGCAGGCCCAAAATGATGCCCTGCAGTCCCAGTCCCACCTGCTGCAACACCAGGTGCGCATGGCGCAGGAGCGCCTGCAACTGATGGCGCTGGTCGGCCGGCTGGATGAAGCCGCGCTGCAGGCCGCCACGAACGCCCCGCAGACCGGGGCCCCTCCCCTTCGCTAACCAACCCGTGGCACCGCGCAGACTGCAACACTTCCACACCATGAGTTCAGCCACCACCCCACACCCTCCCCTGGTCGTCGACGTCCGGTCTTCGGGCGAATTTGCTGCCGGCCACTTGGCCGGGTCCGTCAACCTGCCTCTGGACACCTTCACGCAGCAAGCCATGTCCGCGCTGCCTGACCGGCACCGCCCCCTGGTGCTCTGCTGTCTGTCGGGCGCACGCTCCGGCATGGCCGTTCAGTGGCTGCAGGCGCAGGGCTACACACAGGTCACCAACGGCGGCGGGGTCAGCAGCGTCGCCCTGCGCCTGGGCCTGCCCATCGAGCGCGGCTGACCCATCCAGCGCACCAGGCCACGGCCCCACCGGCGCACACCGGCACACTCCAAACCCCTGCAGGACTCCCCCATGAAACCCCAGATCCAAGCCTTCTTCGATGACGCCACCTGGACTGTGAGCTATGTGGTCTTCGACGAGCCTGGCGGCCACTGCGCAGTGGTTGATTCGGTGCTTGACTACGACCCCAAGTCCGGCTGCACACGCACCTGTTCTGCGCAACGCGTGGTGGAGTTTGTGCAAACCCACGGCCTGTCGGTGCAATGGATTCTGGAAACCCATGCCCATGCGGATCACCTGTCAGCGGCGCACTACCTGCGCAGCCGGCTTGGTGGCCGCATTGCCATTGGCGCGGCCATCACCCAGGTACAGGGCGTGTTCCAGAAGATCTTTCATCTGGAGCCTGCATTTCACCCGGATGGCCGCCAGTTTGACCATCTGCTGCAAGACAACGAGGTGTTTCGCATCGGCGGACTGGAGGCCCGGGCCCTGGCGGTGCCCGGCCATACACCGGCCTGCATGGCTTTCCAGTTGGGAGACGCCGTGCTGGTGGGCGACACCTTGTTCATGCCCGATGTGGGCACGGCGCGCTGCGACTTTCCTGGCGGCAACGCGCACACGCTGTACCAGTCGGTACGCAAGCTGCTCGCCCTGCCGGGTGAAACCCGCCTGTTCATGTGCCATGACTACCCGCCTGCAGGGCGGCCCATCGCCTGGCAGACCACCGTAGCCGAGCAGCGCGCCCACAACATCCACGTGCACGATGGCGTGTCGGAAGACGAGTTTGTCGCCATGCGCAACCACCGCGACGCGACGCTGGAGATGCCGACGCTGATGCTGCCCTCGGTGCAGGTGAACATCCGTGCGGGAGAGATGCCGCCCCCCGAAGACAACGGCGTGACCTATCTCAAGATACCGGTCAACGCACTGTGACAACCTACGAACAGCACCCTGGCATGGAGTGCACCGGAGATTCCCATGGACAATGAAAAAATCGCCATCGAGCTGGTCCAGCAACAGGATTACCGCTTCGAGGTCGCGTTCGGCGGCGACGTACCCGCCCTGGTCGCCGACGAGCCCGCTCCCCTGGGCTCCGGCCTGGGGCCATCGCCGGTGCAGCTGCTGTGCGCGGCCGTGGGCAACTGCCTGAGCGACTCGCTGCTGTTTGCCCTGCGCAAGTTCAAGCAATCTCCAGAACCCCTGCGCACCACCGTGGTGGCCGAGGTGGGACGCAATGCGGAAGGCCGCTTGCGGGTGCTGCGCATGGACGCCACCCTGCGGCTCGGGGTTCCCGCGTCGCAGCTGCAACACCTCGACCGGGTGCTCAGCCAGTTCGAGAGCTATTGCACGGTGACCCAGAGCGTGGGCCAAGGCATTCCTGTCGGGCTCACGGTGCTCGACGCCGATAACCTCGTTCTGCGCTGACACCCCTGCCCCGTCATTTTTTTCTACAGGAAACAATCCATGAAAACAGCCCACGATCTGGTCACTGCCGCCAAAGCCCTGGTGCAGGAGATCCCGGTGGACCAGGCCGACGAGGCCATCCGCGCGGCTGACGTGCTGATCGATGTGCGGGAGGCCGACGAGTACCAGGCCGGACATATCCCCGGCGCCATCCACGCGTCCCGCGGGATGCTGGAGTTCAAGCTCAGCAGCACCCCCGAACTCACGGCCCGCGACCTCAAGGTGGTGCTGTACTGCAAGACCAGCGGCCGCGCCGCGCTGGCTGCACGCGCCATGCAGGACATGGGCTACCTGCAGGTGCAGTCCCTGGCGGGCGGCTTTGACGCGTGGGTGGCTGCGGGCAAGCCAGTGGCGGCACCTTCGACCCCCTCATTCGATTGACCGGACGGCGAACGCCTCCCGCATTTGCCACGCCTGCGCAGGCAAGGCCCCACCCTGCGTTTCAAGCGCCGTGGCTGTGCCCGTCTGCGGTGCGGGTCGTTGTGCGGTGGCCGTGCAGGCCCAGCTTGGCCAGCAGTTGCACGTCGGCCTCCACATCGGGGTTGCCCGTCACCAGCAGCTTGTCGCCATAGAAAATCGAGTTGGCCCCGGCCATGAAGCACAGCGCCTGCACGGCATCGCCCAGCTGCTGGCGCCCGGCCGACAGGCGCACGCGCGCCTTGGGCATGGTGATGCGGGCCACGGCAATCACGCGCACAAAGTCGAACGGGTCGATGGGCTCGCTGTCAGCCAGCGGCGTGCCGGGCACGCGCACCAGGCTGTTGATGGGCACCGACTCGGGGTAGGGCTGCAGGTTGGCCAGCTGCGCGATCAGGCCGGCGCGGTGCACCGGAGCCTCGCCCATGCCCACAATGCCGCCGCAGCACACGCTGATGCCGGCGCTGCGCACGTTCTGCAGGGTGTCCAGCCGGTCCTGGTAGGCGCGGGTGCTGACCACGTCGGTGTAGTACTCGGGGGCGGTGTCCAGGTTGTGGTTGTAGTAGTCCAGGCCTGCGTCCTTGAGCGCCTGCGCCTGGTGCGATTCGAGCATGCCCAGCGTGGCGCAGGTCTGCAGGCCCAGGCCCTTCACGGCACCAATCAGCGCGCTGACCTTTTCAATGTCGCGGTCCTTGGGGGCGCGCCAGGCAGCGCCCATGCAAAAGCGGGTGGCGCCTGCGTCCTTGGCGGCCTGGGCGGCGCGCACCACCTCATCCACT
>DATLGV010000010.1:0-1668 GCA_035540275.1 Acidovorax sp.
GCCTTTATCCGCGCCGAAACGGGCCGGGACTTCCACATCGAGGTGGCGGCCTACCCCGAGGTGCACCCCCAGGCCAAGTCGCCCGAGGCGGACCTGCAGGCCTACGTGACCAAGGTGCGGGCGGGCGCGGACTCTGCCATCACCCAGTATTTCTACAACAGCGACGCGTATTTCCGCTTTGTGGAAGACGCGCACCGCCTGGGCGCTGACGTGCCGGTGGTGCCGGGCATCATGCCGATTTCCAGCTCCACGCAGCTGATGCGGTTCTCGGACGCCTGCGGCGCCGAGATTCCGCGCTGGATCCGCCTGCGGCTGCAGGCGTTTGGGGACGACACCGCCAGCATCAAGGCGTTTGGCCTGGATGTGGTGACCGACCTGTGCGACCAGCTGCGCACGGCCGGCGTGCCCGCGCTGCACTTCTACACCATGAACCAAAGCGCCGCGACGCTGGAGATCTGTCGCCGGCTGGGGATCTGATGGCCGAGGGCGCCCAGCTTTCCGAGGCTCATTGCGCTGCGGCCCTTCGGGCGGCTTTGTGGTGGGTGACGGGCCTGTGGCTGCTGTGCAGCGCCCTCTCGGTTGCGCACGCCCAGGGGCTGCAGGCAGAGCCGGATGCGCTGGCGCCCCACCTTTTGTCCGTGCCGGGGGAGGCGATGCTGATCGATCCCCCCGCCAAACCGGAACCCAATGCTTCCGATGGGGCGCCGCTCGGCCTGCCCGCGGATGAGGTGGGGCTGGCCTCGTGGTACGGGGCGCGGTTCCACCGGCGCCGTACCGCCAGTGGAGAGCTGTTTGACATGCGCGCGCTCACGGCGGCGCACCCCACGCTGCCCTTTGGCTCACGCGTGTGCGTGCGCAGCCAGGCCACGGGGCGCACGGTGATCGTCCGCATCAACGACCGGGGCCCCCACACCCGCAACCGGGTGATCGACCTGAGCCGGGGCGCCGCCGAGGCGCTGGGCATGGTGGGCCTGGGGCTCAAGCCGGTGGAGCTGTTCGCCCTGCAGGACGACGACAAGGATTGCCCGGCGCCGTGATGCCGGGTGGGGCCTGGCAGCGGGGCCTGGTGCGGCTCAGCCGCCCGATTCGAGCGTGTGGGTGGCGTGTTTGTCCTGGGCCAGCAACTCGGCCATCTGGGGTAGGGCGTCTTTGAGTGCGGCCTTCAGGGTATAGGGCGGGTTGATCAGGAACATGCCGCTGGCCGGCAGGCCGGGGCGCTTGGTGTCGCCCGTGACCGTTTCCGTGATCTTGCTCGACTTGACGGTGAGCGTGGCGTGCAGCCAGCTTTTGCCGGCCTTGGTGGCCAGTGTCTTCAGGCGGCGGGGCAGGTCGTGGGCTTCGGGGCGCGGAATGATGGGGTACCAGAACGCATAGGTGCCCGTGGCAAAGCGCTTGAGCGAATCGGCCGCCATGTCGAGCACCTTGGCGTAGTCGCTCTTGATTTCATAGCTGGGATCGCACAGCACCAGGGCGCGCCGGGCCGGTGGGGGCAAAAATTTCTTGACGCCCTCAAAACCGTCTTCGTGCAGCACGGCCACCTGGCGGCCTGCCTCCAGCTGGGCCACGTTGCCGGCCAGCGCGCGCAGGTCGGTGGGGTGCAGCTCGAACAGCTTGAGCTTGTCGTGGCCGCGCAGCAGGCGCTGGGCGATGAAGGGCGAGCCGGGGTAC
>DATLGV010000011.1:0-3670 GCA_035540275.1 Acidovorax sp.
CTGCCCGCCACCCCAGCCACACCCGCCACGCCTGCCACCCCGGCTGCCAAGGCCGAAGCCAAGCCCGCCGTGATGCCGGTCGCCACCGGGGCGTCGGCCCCTGCCGAAAAGAAGGCAGAGAAGAAGGCGAAGGCCAAGAAGACCAAGGCAGCGGCAGAGAAGAAAGCCGATGCCGCCAAGCCGGAAGCAGCCAAGTAATTCACGGCGCTCCACCCAACAAAAAAACCCGCAGTGCGGGTTTTTTTGTGCCTGGGTATCCGCCGCTGGGGGCGACAGCATGGACCTCCAGGTTCTGAAGATGTCGCCAGCTTCGGGCTGGCGAGCGACAGTCAGTGGTGGTGGCCGTGCGCACCATGCACATGGCGGTGCGCAATTTCTTCGGGGCTCGCGGCGCGCACTTCGGTGACCTTGCAGCTGAAGGTCAACGCCTGGCCTGCCAGCGGGTGATTGCCGTCCAGGTGCACTTCGGGGCCCTTGATCTTGACCACGTTGAACACGGCGGGCTGGCCGTCGTTGCTCACGCCCTGCAGCTGGCCGCCGACCTTCACGCCGGGCGGAAACTCGCTCTTGGGGATGGTGCGCACCAGGCTTTCATCGCGCGCGCCGAAGGCGTCTTCCACCGCCAGCTGCAGCGTGGTGCTGAAGCCCACGGCCTGGCCGTTGAGTACGGCCTCGACCTTGGGGAAGATGTTCTCGTAGCCGCCATGCAGGTACGACAGGTGGCCCGCATCCAGCGGCTTGCCCTGGGGCGTGGTGACCTTGTAGGTGATGGTGACGGCGGAGTCTTTGGTGATGGTGGTGGCCATGGGGGTCTTGCACTTTCAGCGCGATGAAGAATCAGCGCGAGACGGATAGGGCTGTGCCGCCAGCCGCCGCGCGGGTCAGAACGAAACCCCGGATTGTCCACGAGGCGCCCGGTGGCATGCCGTGCGCCCCGTTCGGGGCTGGGTGAGCAGCCCTATGCGCCCACCGGGGCCTCGGCCGGGCGCTCTTCCTCCGTCTGGCCGGGGTAGCGCGCAAAACGCCGGGCCTCGGTGCCGTGCACCGGGTCCTGGTCGGGCCAGGGCCAGCTGCCGAACTGGGTGCGGCGGTAGTCGTTCATGGCCTGCATGATCTCGGCCTGCGTGTTCATCACAAACGGGCCGTACTGCGCCACGGGCTCGGCGATGGGCTGGCCTTGCAGCAGCAGGCATTCCAGCGGCGTGGCGCCGGTGTTGGTCAGCTGCCAGTCCTGGCCGGCCACCAGCTCCAGCGCGGCGTGCTGGCCCACGTCCTGCGGGCCGACGCGCAGGCTGTCGCCCACAAAGAAGTACAGCATGCGGCGCGTGCCCTGGCCGCGCGCGGCGGGCAGCGTCCATTGCGCGCCGGGGTCCATGCGCAGCGTCCAGATGGCCACATCGCCCTCGGGCTGCGAAGCCCAGGACTCGGGCGGCGGCGACAGGGGCGCGGGCGCGCCGGGCAGGGCGCCCGCCACCACCGTCACCGTGGTGGCGCGGCCCGCGTCGTCGTTGTGCACCAGGCGCGGAATGCGCTCGTTCCACAGCATGGTGAAGTGGGGCTCCACCATCTTGTTCTTCGCGGGCAGGTTCAGCCAGATCTGGAACAGCTCCAGCGGGTTGGGCTCGGTGGCGTTGAGCAGCGGGAACATCTCCGAATGCACGATGCCCTTGCCCGCCGTGACCCACTGCACATCGCCCCCGCCAAAGCGCGCGGCGGCGCCCAGCGAGTCGGAATGGTCGATGAGGCCCTTGCGCACCAGGGTGACGGTTTCAAAGCCCCGGTGCGGGTGGCCCGGAAAGCCGGGCACGGTGTCGCCGTGGTACATGCTCCAGCCGTCCTTGCGGCTGAAGTCGCTGCCGATCTGGCGGCCCTCCAGCGACACGGCGGGCGCAAACGCGCCGTTGCCGGCAGGGTAGGCGTCGTCATGGTGGGCGCAGAACAGGAACGGGTCCATCGTGGGCCACAGCGGACCCAGCGCCTGGGCCTGCACAACGGGCAGGCTGGCGGCCGACGAAGACACGGTGGGGGAGGACGACATCAAGGGCTCCTTGGGTTTGCGCCACCGGCTATCGGGCAGCACGCCTGCCAAAGATAAGGCCAGAGGCCGCTTTCAGAAGTGCGCTGGGTGAAACAGTGCGGTGCGGCGTACAGGACAGTGCCGCACAGCGTGCGCACACAGCTTGCGCCACCATTTCAAGCCAAATCGGCCACATGCGCTAGTGCAACATGCCTGAGTAGCTATTAACTAAATAGCAAACCTTCTTCTCACACGGCACCCGGATGGGAAGGCGTGGCGCCCGACGGCGGCGATGCCGGGCGCAACACGAAGCCGCCCAGCCCGGCCGCCACCAGCGCACACAGCGCCGACACCCAGAACGCCAGCTGGTAGCCCACATGGAGCGCCTGCTGCACACTGGCCCCGGCCTGGCGCAGGTGGCCGGTGCGGGCATCTGCGAGGCTGGCCAGAATGGCCAAGCCCAGGGCGCCGCCCATCATGAATGCGGTATTGACCACCCCTGAGGCCAGCCCCGAGTCTTCGGGCTTCACATCGCCCATGGCGGCCAGCAGCAGCGGGTTGAGCGCAATGCCGGCGCCCACGCCCAGCAGCAGCATGCCGGGCAGCACGTGGATGACAAAGCGCCCCTCGGTGGGTGCCAGCGCAAACAGGGCCAGGCCCACCGCCGCCAGCAGCAGCCCCCAGCCCAGCGTGCGGCAAATGCCAAAACGCATCACCACCCAGGCCGATAGCCCCAACGAGCAGCCCGCCATGATGAGGTTGGGAAGAACCTGTTCAAGGTCTTTTCGGGGTCGCACAAGTACCTTGCCGGGATGGGCTGCAAGGCGCGGTGCACAGTGGATAGCCCGGCTATCCACAAGCGCCGCAACGCCGCAGACCGCCCGGCAAGGTACTTGCCCGAAGGGTTGGAGTGAAATCGGGCGATTGGACGCCCCGGTTGCTTGCATGGGCGTGAGCCCATGCGGCGCACCCGAAGCATCCACTCATCCCGATTGCACTCCAATGCGATCCCCGAAAAGACCTTGAACAGGTTCTCGGAACGCCAGCCCCACCTGCATCGCGTCATAGCCCAGCACCAGCTGCATGTACAGCGCCGACAGAAAGAACCACGCAAACATCGACGCCGCCCACAGCACGCCCACCACGTTGGAGATGGCCAGGTTGCGCAGCCGCAGCAGCGGCAGGGGCACCAGCGGCGCAGCCACATGCGACTCGATGAACAAAAAGGCTGCCAGCAGCGCCGCCGCCGCCCCGAGCAGCCCCAGCGACTGCAACGAGGTCCAGCCCGCCGCGTTGCCGTTGACGATGGCGTACACCGCCAGCATCAGCGACGCGGTGATGGTGACGGCGCCCGCCACGTCCAGCCGCTGCCCGTGCGCCCGCCCCTTGCCGCCCGGCAGCAGCGCCAGGCAGGCCAGGTAGATGGCCACGCCCACAGGGATGTTGACCAGAAAGATCCAGTGCCAGCTCAGCGTGCTCGTCAGCAGGCCACCGAGCAATACGCCGATGCTGCCGCCGCCCGCACAGACAAAGCCGTAGATGCCCATTGCCTTGGCGCGGTCCGCCGGCGAAGTGAACAGATTCATGATCAGCGACAGCGACACCGCCGACACCACCGCGCCGCCCAGCCCCTGCACGGCGCGCGCGGTAATC
>DATLGV010000012.1:0-5291 GCA_035540275.1 Acidovorax sp.
CTACTGCGCCCGTGGTCTTGCTGGCTGGCTTGGTGGCGCTGGTCTTGGCGGCAGACTTGGCTGGTGCGGCCTTGGCCGCAGTTTTTGCAGCCGGCTTTGGTGCTGCTGTCTTGGCTGCAGTCTTTGCAGCGGTCTTGGCGACCGCCTTGACGGTGGCCTTGCCTGAACGGGCGGCCACGGTGGAGGTCGCGGCCTTCTTGGCGGGCGCCTTGCCTGCGGCCTTGGCAGCCTTCTGGGCCGACTTCTTCTCGGCCAGTTCGGTGGCGGCGCTGGACTGGGGCTTGGCGGCGCCCAGCTTCAGGCGCACGGGGGTGTCGCCCCACAGCTCTTCCAGGCGGTAGTACTGGCGGATGGCGGGCTGCATGATGTGCGCCACGGCCGGGCCGCAGTCCACGATGATCCATTCGCCGTTGTCCTCACCCTCGATCCGGGGCTTGCTGAACCCGGCTTCCTTCACCGCATCGCGCACGCTGGCGGCCAGCGCCTTGGTCTGGCGGTTGGAAGTGCCCGATGCCACGATCACCCGTTCAAACAGCGGCGAGAGATGCTCGGTGTTGAAGACCTGGATGTCTTGCGCCTTGACGTCTTCCAGGCCATCGACGATGGCGCGCTGGAGTTTGGTGACGTCTTTTTTGGCGGCGGTTTCCGATTTGGTGGAGGTGGTCATCAGGCGGTGATTAGAGAGGGAATGGAATCAATATAGCGTGCAACGCAGCGCACAGCCAGCGGGCTGCGCCTTGGGTGTTGCGTGGGCATCGTGCCGGGGCGCTGCAGCAATATGAGGTGTTTTTGGCCTCTTGCGCTCATGTGAAAAGCGCGGGCAGCTATTGAAATTATAGCTTTTGCGCTTATCACGGCTTTCAGGACGTGGGGACAGCTCCTGCTGCGAGCCAGTCGCGCCGCACCAAAAAGCGCTGCGTGAGCTCGGCTTCGGCCGAACCGGCCGCGTCAGAGCGCTGGTACGACCACGACACTAGCGGCGGCATGGACAGCAGGATCGACTCGGTGCGCCCACCGGACTGCAGGCCAAAGTGCGTGCCCCGGTCCCAGACCAGGTTGAACTCGACGTAGCGGCCCCGGCGGTAGAGCTGGAAGTCGCGCTCGCGCTCGCCGTAGGGCATGCCCTGGCGCTTCTCGACGATGGGCAGATAAGCGCTCAGGAACGCGTCGCCCACCGACTGTGTCATGGCCAGGCTCTGCTCAAAGCCCAGTTCCGAGAAGTCGTCATAGAACACGCCACCCACGCCACGTTGTTCGCTGCGGTGCTTGAGGAAGAAGTATTCGTCGCACCATTGCTTGAAGCGTGGGTACTTGTCGTCGCCGAAGGCGCTGAGCGCATCGCGGCAGGTACGGTGAAAGTGCACCGCATCCTCTTCAAACCCGTAGTAGGGCGTGAGGTCCATGCCACCGCCAAACCAGCAGGTCGGGGCCTGGCCAGGGTGCCCGGCCGCGATCATGCGCACGTTCATGTGCACCGTGGGCACATACGGGTTGCGCGGGTGAAAGACCAGCGACACGCCCATGGCCTCGAACGGAGCACCGGCCAGCTCGGGCCGGTGCTGCGTGGCCGACGGCGGCAACTGCGGGCCGCGCACATGGCTGAAGCCGCAACCGGCGCGCTCGAACACGCGGCCGTTTTCGAGGATCTTGGTGATGCCATCGCCCTGCAAAGGTTCGCCGGGCGGCTTGCTCCAGGCATCGGCCAGAAAGCGGGCGCCGCCCTCACCCTCAACAGCTTCGAGCGCACCGGTGATGCGGGACTGCAGGTCCTGCAGGTAGCCGCGCACACGGCTCACCGTGTCGGCGGTGTTCAGGCTTTGCGCGTCTGCCATCAGCTTTTCAGGGCGCGGTAGCCAATGTCGCGGCGGTACTGCGCACCATCAAAGTGGATGCCACGCGCCACGTCATACACACGCTGCTGCGCCTGCTTGACGCTGTCGGCCAGCGCCGTCACGCACAGCACGCGGCCGCCGGTCACGCTCACCACGCCGTCCTTGAGCTGCGTGCCCGCGTGGAACACCACGGCGTCGTCAGCATCCTGCGGCAGGCCGGTGATCGCGTCGCCCTTGCGCGGGTTCTCGGGGTAGCCGTGCGCGGCCATGACCACGCCCAGCGCGGTGCGGCGGTCCCATTGCAGTTCGATCTGGTCGAGCTTGCCGTCCACCGCCGCTGTCATCACATCCACCATGTCGCTCTTGAGGCGCATGAGGATGGGCTGGGTTTCGGGGTCGCCCATGCGGCAGTTGAATTCGAGCGTCTTGGGCTGGCCCTTGGCGTCGATCATCAGACCGGCGTACAGGAAGCCGGTGTAAGGAATGCCGTCCTTTTCCATGCCGCGGATGGTGGGCAGGATGATCTCGCGCATGGCGCGGGCATGCACGTCGGCCGTGACCACGGGCGCGGGCGAGTAGGCGCCCATGCCGCCGGTGTTGGGGCCTTCGTCGCCGTCTTTCAGGCGCTTGTGGTCCTGGCTGGTGGCCAGGGCCAGCACGTTCTTGCCATCGCACAGCACGATGAAACTGGCTTCCTCGCCTTCGAGGAATTCCTCGATCACCACACGCGCGCCACCTTCGTTGTGCGTCACGCCGTATTTGTTGTCCACCAGCATGAAGTCCACGGCATCGTGGGCCTCCTGCAGCGTCATGGCCACGACCACGCCCTTGCCCGCAGCCAGGCCGTCGGCCTTGATCACGATGGGGGCGCCCAGCCGGTCCACGAAGGCGTGGGCCGCTGTGGGGTCGGTGAAGGTGTCGTAATCGGCTGTGGGGATGCCATGGCGTTGCATGAAGGCCTTGCTGAACGCCTTGGAGCTCTCGAGCTGCGCAGCCGCCTTGGTGGGGCCAAAGATCTTGAGGCCGTTGGCGCGGAACTCGTCCACCACGCCGGCCGCCAGCGGCGCCTCGGGGCCCACCACGGTCAGCGCGATCTTTTCGGCCTGCGCCCAGGTGCGCAGCTCGCGCACGTCGGAGATCGCCACGTTTTCGAGCTTGGGGTTCAGCGCCGTGCCACCGTTGCCGGGTGCCACATACACCTTGGTCACCTTGGGGGACTGGCTCAGTTTCCACGCCATCGCGTGTTCACGGCCGCCGCCACCAATCACAAGTACTTTCATAGGAACCTTTGGTGAACCCCTGCTTGGCGCAACGCCGAAGCCCAGGGGGTCGTAAAAAACTATCCCAGCAACCAATCGCGCTGGGTGCTACACCCACAACCGACAAAACTGGCGCGACCCAGACCAGTGCCACCGCGCAAGGGCCGCCAAGACACTTCCGTGTCGCTAACGCTCCGTGCGCTGGTGGCGTCCCCCTCCCGCAAGCGCAGCGCAGCGAGAGAGGGGGAAGGCGCGAAGCGCCTCAGGGGGAGCTTCACAATGCCGCGTTGTGGTAGACCTCCTGGGTGTCGTCCAGGTCTTCCAGTACGTCCAGCAGCTTTTGCATCTTGGCGGCGTCTTCGCCGGTCAGCTCGATGGTGTTTTCGGGCCGCATGGTCACGCCCGCCACCTCGGCCGTCAGGCCTGCGGCCTCCAGCGCGTTCTTCACGGCTTCGAAGTCGGCCGGGGCCGTGAGCACCTCCACCGCGCCGTCTTCGTCGGTCACCACGTCTTCGGCGCCCGCCTCCAGCGCCACTTCCATCACCTTGTCTTCGCTGGTGCCGGGGGCAAAAATCAGCTGGCCACAGTGCTTGAACTGGAACACCACCGAGCCTTCGGTGCCCATGTTGCCACCGTGTTTGCTGAACGCGTGGCGCACTTCGGCCACGGTGCGCACGCGGTTGTCGGTCATGGTGTCGATCATGATGGCGGCGCCACCGATGCCATAGCCTTCGTAGCGGATTTCTTCGTAGGTCAGGCCTTCGGCGTTGCCTGTGGCCTTGTCGATGTTGTATTTGATGCGGTCAGCGGGCATGTTGGCCGCCTTGGCCTTGTCCACCGCCAGGCGCAGGCGGGGGTTGGCAGACAGGTCGCCGCCACCGGCACGGGCGGCCACAGTGATTTCACGAATGATGCGGGTCCAGATCTTGCCGCGTTTTTCATCCTGCCGCCCCTTGCGGTGCTGGATATTCGCCCATTTACTGTGTCCTGCCACGGGAAGTCCTTTGGTATTGATTTAATCTAGTGGGCGCGATTTTACTTTTGCCTGCCACCGATCTCCGAGGAAACCCTAAATGGCCGACCCCCTGCTGATTGCCAAGCACGACACCATCGAATGCCACCTGCTGCCGGGCCTGGCCAACCGCCACGGGCTCATCACGGGTGCCACCGGCACGGGCAAGACCGTGACGTTGCAGACGCTGGCCGAAAACTTCTCACGCATCGGCGTGCCCGTGTTCATGGCCGATGTGAAGGGCGACCTCACGGGCGCCAGCCAGCCCGGCAAGATCGGCGACAAGCTGGCCGCCGTGCTCAAGGAGCGGGGCCTGGATCTGCCCACGCCTCTGGCCTGCCCCACCACGCTGTGGGATGTGTTTGGCGAACAGGGCCACCCCGTGCGCGCGACGGTGGCCGATATGGGGCCGCTCCTGCTGGGCCGCATGCTCAACCTGAACGAGACGCAACTGGGTGTGCTCAACCTGGTGTTCAAGATCGCCGACGACAACGGCCTGCTGCTGCTCGACCTGAAAGACCTGCGCGCCATGCTGCAGTACGTGGGTGACAACGCCAAGGAGTTCACCACCGCCTACGGCAACGTCAGCGCGGCCAGCGTGGGTGCCATCCAGCGCGGCCTGCTGCAGATCGAGCAGCAGGGGGGCGACAAGTTCTTTGGCGAGCCCATGCTCAACATCCAGGACTTCATGCAGACCGTGGATGGCCATGGGGTGGTCAACATCCTGGCGGCCGACAAGCTCATGAACTCGCCACGCCTGTATGCCACGTTTTTGCTGTGGATGCTGTCGGAGCTGTTCGAGACGCTGCCCGAGATCGGCGACCCCGAGATTCCGAAGCTGGTGTTCTTCTTTGACGAGGCCCACCTGCTGTTCAACGAGGCGCCCAAGGTGCTGGTCGAACGCATCGAACTGGTGGTGCGCCTCGTGCGCTCCAAGGGCGTGGGTGTGTACTTCGTTACGCAGAACCCGCTGGACATTCCCGACAGCGTGCTGGCCCAGCTGGGCAACCGCGTACAGCATGCGCTGCGCGCCTTCACCCCCCGCGACCAGAAGGCCGTGAAAGCGACAGCCACGACCATGCGGCAAAAGCCGGGCCTCGATATCGAAACCGCCATCACCGAGCTGGCCGTGGGTGAGGCGCTGGTGAGCTTTCTCGACGCCAAGGGCCGCCCCAGCGTGACCGAGCG
>DATLGV010000013.1:0-6231 GCA_035540275.1 Acidovorax sp.
AGCCGGCGCCTGGCCGGTGAGTGCGGCCAGGGCGTGCTCCAACTGGGCGCGGCTGGTGCGTGCTTCGAGCAGTTGCACCTGGGTGGATTTGTACTGCGCCTCGGCCTGGGCCACATCGGCGGCCGAGGCCACGCCCGCGCGGTGGCGGTTGATGGTGAGCTCCCAGCTGCGCTCGTAGGCGGCCAGGGTTTCCTCCAGCAGTTGCTGCTGCGCCTCGACGGCGCGCAGGCCAAAATAGGTTTGCGCCACGCTGGCCTGCACGGACAGGCGCATGGCGGCCAGATCCTCAGCGCTGGCCTGGGCGCTGGCGCGCGCGGCATCCACGCTGCCCGAGAGGCGTCCCCACAGGTCCAGCTCCCACGCGGCGTTGAGGCCCAGGGTGTTGCTGGTGGTGGTGCGCGCCGTGGTGCTGCCGTCCGCGGTGGTGCTGCCGCTGCGTGCGCGGGTGCTGCTGGCATTCGCGCCCACGCTGGGCAGGGTGGCGGCACTGGCGCTGCCCAGGGCCGCACGGGCGGCGCGCAGGCGGGCCACGGCCAGTGCGACGTTCTGGTTGCCGCTGGCAGCACGCTCCTGCAGGGCATCGAGTGCCGGGTCGGCAAAGAGCGTCCACCAGGCGCCAGGCACACGGTCCTGGGGCTGCGCGGTTTGCCACACGGCGCTGCCGCTCACGCCCTCCTTGTAGGCGGGGGGCACATCGAGGGCCGGGCGCACATGCGATGGCTGCGAGGCCCCACAGGCCGCGAGCAAAGCCGCAGGTGCCAGCAGCCATGCCCTCCAGCCATGGCGACGCAAGCGCCCGCAGCGATCACGACGAGAGTGTTCAGAAAACATCAGGAGTCTCCTTGGAGCGCGGGTGCCGTGGCAGCCACCGGGCGATGGCGCCAGCGCGCCAACCTGCGCAGCACGCGCGCCCGCAGCCGGTCCAGCGCCACGAACACCACCGGCGTGGTGTAGAGCGTGAGCAGCTGGCTCACCAGCAGCCCGCCCACGATGGCAATGCCCAGCGGCTGGCGCAGCTCGGCCCCGTCACCGCGCCCCAAGGCCAGGGGCAGGGCCCCGAACATGGCGGCCACGGTGGTCATCAGGATGGGGCGCAGGCGCAGATCGCAGGCGCGGTAAATGGCTTGCGCGCCGCTGGTCCGTGCGCTGCGGCGCTGCCGGGTCAGTGCCACGTCGATCATCATGATCGCGTTCTTCTTCACGATGCCGATCAGCAGGATCACCCCGATCAGCGCGATCAGCGAGAACTCCGTCTTGAACCACATCAGCCCCAGCAGCGCCCCCACGCCTGCCGAGGGCAGCGTGGACAGGATGGTGATGGGGTGCACCAGGCTCTCGTACAGCATGCCCAGCACCAGATAGATGGTGATGATGGCCGCCAGGATCAGCAGCGGCTGCCCCGCCAGCGCGTCCTGGAACGCCCCGGCGGTGCCGCTGAACGTGCCGCGCACCGACACCGGCACCCCCAGCTCGGCCACGGCGTTGCGCACTGCATCCGACGCCTGCGAGAGCGACACCCCGGGCGCCAGGCTGAAACTGATGCTGCTGGCGGGCGTACCCCGGTCATGGTTGACGGACAGCGGCGTGTTCGTGGTCTCGATGCGGGCAAAGGCCGTGAGCGGCACCTGCTGCCCCTGGCTGTTGATGAAGAAGAAGCCGCGTAGTGTCTCCGGGTTCTGCAGGAAGCGGGGGTCGGCCTCCATCACCACGCGGTACTGGTTGAGCGGGTTGTAGATCACGCCCACCTGGCGCTGTCCGAAGGCGTTGTTGAGCGTGGCGTCGATCTGCGCCATGGTCAGACCCAGGCGGGTGACGGCATCGCGGTCGATCACCAGGGAGGTCTGCAGGCCAAAGTCCTGCACGTCGCTGTTCACGTCCTCCAGCTCCGGCAGCTGGCTCAGCACCTGGCGGATGCGCGGCTCCCAGGTGCGCAGGTCCTGGAGGTCATCGGCCTGCAGCGTGTAGTCGTAGGAGGCACTGCTTTGCCGACCGCCGATGCGGATGTCCCGCTGCGGCACCATGAAGAGGCGCGCCCCAGGCTCGTCCTTCAGCGCTGCGCGCAGGCGCGTGATGACGGCCTCGGAGCCTTCCGCGCCGGGGCCGCGCTTGAGCGTCATGAACATCTGCGCGGCATTGCGCTGCCAGCCGCCGGTGAAGCCTGTGACATGCTCCACCGCCGGATCGGCCTGCACGATGGCCAGAAAGCGCTGCAGGCGCTGCTCCATGGCCTGGTAGGACGTGGCCTGGTCGGCACGGATGAAGCCGGAGATGCGGCCCGTGTCCTGCTCGGGCATGAAGCCCTTGTCGATGGCGGTGTACAGGTACACGTTGAGCCCCACCACCCCCGCCAGCACCAGCAGCGCCACCGGCTGGTGGCGCAGGCACCAGGCCAGGCTGGCGCGGTACCAGCGCATGCCCCGAGCCTGCGCGGCGTCCATCATGCGGGCCAGCGCCGCCCGCAGCCCCCGGCGCTGTGCGGGCCGGCCGGGATGCGGCTGGAGCAGCGCCGCGCACATCATGGGCGTAGTGGTGAGCGACACCACCATCGACACCAGGATGGCCGACGACATCACGATGGCGAACTCCCGGAAGAACCGGCCCACGATGCCGCCCATGAACAGGATGGGCACGAACACGGCAATGAGCGAGAGGCTCATGGAGACCACGGTGAACCCGATCTCGCGCGCGCCCTCCAGCGCCGCCTGCAGCGGCGGCTTGCCACGCTCGATGTGGCGCATGATGTTCTCCAGCACCACGATGGCATCGTCCACCACAAAGCCTGTGGCCACCGTGAGCGCCATGAGCGACAGGTTGTCCAGCGTATAGCCGGCCAGGTACATCACGCCAAACGTGCCCGCCAGCGACACTGGCACCGCCACGCTGGGAATGAGGGTGGCGCGGCCATTGCGCAGGAACAGAAACACCACCAGCACCACCAGGGCCACGGCAATCAGCAGCGCCCGCTCCACCTCCTTCACGGAGGCGCGCAGCGTGGGCGTGCGGTCGGAGACGATCTCGATGTCGATCGACGGCGGAATGGAGGCCTGCAACTGCGGCAGCAGCGCGCGCACCCGCTCCACGGCTTCAAGGATGTTGGCGCCCGGCTGCTTGTACACCTGCAGCAGGATGGCGGGCTTGCCATTGGCCACGCCAAAGTTGCGCACGTCCTGCACCGAGTCCACCACCTCGGCCACTTCGGACAGGCGCACCGCCTGCCCGTTCCTCCAGCGCAACACCAGGGGCGCGTAGTCGGCCGCCACGCGGGCCTGATCGTTGGTGGCGATCTGCCAGTAGTGGTCTTCCCGCTCCACCGCGCCCAGGGGCCGGTTGGCGTTGGTGGTGACGATGGCGCTGCGCACCTGCTCCAGCGAGATGCCGTTGGACGCGAGTCGCACCGGGTCCAGCTCCACGCGCACGGCGGGCAGCGCACCACCGCTCACCGTGGCCTGGCCCACACCCTCCACCTGCGAGAGCTTTTGCGCGAGCACCGTGGAGGCCGCGTCGTACATCTGCCCGCGCGTGAGCAGGTCGGACGTGAGCGCCAGGATCATGATGGGCGAATCCGCCGGGTTCACCTTGCGGTAGGTCGGGTTGCTGGGCATGCCCGTGGGCAGCAGCATGCGCGCGGCATTGATGGCCGCCTGCACGTCCCGGGCGGCGCTGTTGACATTGCGGTCCAGGTCGAACTGCAGCGTGATGGAGGTGCTGCCCAGGATGGAGCGCGAGGTGATCTCGGTGACGCCCGCAATGGCACCCAGCGAGCGCTCCAGCGGCGTCGCCACGGTGGCGGCCATGGTGTCGGGGCTGGCGCCGGGCAGGCTGGCGCTGACCGAGATGGTGGGGTAGTCCACCTGCGGCAGCGGGGCCACGGGCAGCAGAAAGAACGACACCGCACCGGCCAGGGCCAGGCCCAGGGTGAGGAGCATGGTGCCGATGGGGCGGTGGATAAAGGGGGTGGAGAGGCTCATGGGTGGGCTCTCCGGGTGGTTTTTGGGTGTTTTTGGCTGGATGCGCTAGTGGGATATGCGCTAGCTGCTATTGATTTTGTAGTTTTTGGTTGCGTGCGCTGATATGGCCGCATGCCTTTATTGAGGGCGGAGGCCGGGAGTCGCCCGGCATGCGAGTCCCTTTCTTTCGCGTCGCCGAAAGAAAGGAACCAAAGAAAGGGCGACCCCACTGTCTGCGTCCCCTGCGCTTCGCTACGGGGCAACCTGCGGTGCTCGGGTTTGGCGGGGTCTCGCTCGAACTCGCTTCGCTCAGACAATCGCGAGCCCTGATCCGCCAAACCCTGCGCTCCTCGGCACATCCAGAGGGGCAAAGGGAGCAGAACATCCACACGGGCCTCTGCTTCGCTCGGCCCAGCTTGCGCAGCGCGTGGCGCTTGCGCCCGCGAGACGAGGCCGAGCGCAGCAATGGCCCGAATGGATGTTGGCTGTTCGGCTGTTCGGATGTCCCACCCCTGCTGGCTGCGCCTGCGGCGGGGCGGTTGTGGGGTGGCACGCGCGTCGCAGCGCGCGTGCTTCGTGAACTGACTCGCCGTGGATGTCTGAACGAAGCTGCAACGCAGCGCAGTGAGTTCCACGGCGCACCCCGCAACCGACACGCCGCAGGTTTGCCCCTTCGCACCGCGAAGGGGTCGCAGACTGGGGGTCGCCTTTCTTTTGGGTACTTTTCTTTGGCGAAGCAAAGAAAAGTACCTCGCCCGCCGGGGCGACTCCCGGCCTCCGCACTAAACCCAAGCACGCGGCCAAATCAGCGCACGCAACCAAACAGTACAAAATCAATAGCTGCCAGCGCATCCAGCCCAAAAGCCCTCAAACAGGCCCCAAAGCCATCCTGCCCGACGAAGTCACCGACGCATCCCTCGCATGCCGCGTCTCCACCCGGTTGCGCCCCGCCCGCTTCGCGTCATAACAAGCCATGTCTGCTGCATACAGCACCGACGGCACATCCTGCAGGCTCGCGTCCAGCACCACCAGCCCGATGCTCACCCCCAGCGTAAAACTGCGCCCCTGGTACGACGGCTCCCACGCATGCACCGCCGCACGCAACTGCTCGGCCACGGCCTGGCCGCGTGCCAGCGCGCAGCCGGGCAGCACCACCGCGAACTCGTCGCCCCCCAGGCGCGCCGCCCAGCCGATCTGGCGCACATGGGACGCCAGCAGCCGGGCCACGTGGCGCAGCACATCGTCGCCCGCGTCGTGGCCCGCAATGTCGTTGACCACGGTGAAATGGTCCAGGTCGAGGAACAGCACCACGCCGTCGCCCTGGGTGTCACCGCCCTCCTCATCGGCGGCGCCGCCGACCGAACGCTGGCGGGCCGACCGCTCGGTCATCAGCTGGCCCAGGCGCTCGTCAAACGCGGCGCGGTTGTATAGCTGGGTCAGCGCGTCGTGCGAGCGGCCCCAGGACTGCTGTACCTGGGCCTCGCGCGCGGCGGTGATGTCTTCCAGAATCCACACGGTGCCGCCGTGCACCGCCTCGGGGCGCACGCCCCGGCCCTGGACGCGGGCCCACACGGGGGTGCCGTCCTTGCGCAAAAAACAGACATCGCCATCGAACGCGCCATGCGCGGCCACCTCGGCGCGCACACGGTCGCCCACCTGGGCATAGTCCGCATCGCTCGCGTACAGGGTGCGCGCGGGGCGGCCCTGCAGTTCCTGCGCGGTGTAGCCCAGCATCACGCAGGCCTGGTGGCTCACCACCTCGAGCATGCCATGGCGGGTGATGACGATGCCCACCGGGGCGCTGTCCAGCACGGCCTGGAACTGGCCGACCACCGTGTCCTGGCGCGATTGCTGCAGGCTGCCCTGCTGCACCAGGCCCCGGAACACCCGCACCAGCTCGCCCACCTCGCCCCCCGCGCGGGGCCAATCCACATCTTCTGCGGGCAGCTGGCGCGTTCTGGTCGTGAGCAGCTGGCGCGCCTTGAGGGTGAGCTGCGCCAGGGGCTGTGCCATCCAGCCCATCAGGGCCACGGCCAGCGCCATGCACAGCACCATGCTGGCCACCGCCAGCCACCAGGCTTCGCGCTGGGCCCCCTGCAGCGGTGCGAGCAGTGCCTGAGACTGGCTCACCCGCGCAACGATCCACTGCGGCAGCGGCATGCCCGCCATGCTCACAATGTGGTCGGCCTGCACGTGGGTCATGCCCCGCCCCACCACGGGCTGGGCCTGGCTTTGCCAGTGCGTGTACACGGGGGCCAGGCCCGCCTCATCCCGTACCTGGCCC
>DATLGV010000014.1:0-1726 GCA_035540275.1 Acidovorax sp.
GTGCAGCGGCTCGAAGCCCGCCCCCTGGCCGAGGCGCTGCCGGTGCAGAGCACCTACGAGATTTTTGTGAACGCGGCGGCAGCGTTTGGCGACAAGACGGCGCTGAGCTTTCTGCCCACCGCCGACCCGGCGGCCGAGCCCATCCGCTGGTCGTACGCGCAGTTGCTCACCGGCATCCACCAGACGGCCAACCTGCTGCACCATCTGGGCGTGGGGCGCGAAGATGCCGTGGCCGTGCTGCTGCCCGGCTGCCTCGAATACCACCTGGCCCTGTGGGGCGGCGAGGCGGCGGGCATTGTGCAGCCGCTCAACCCCATGCTCACCGACGAGAAGATCGCGGCCATGATGACTTTGGCCCGCGCCAAGGTGCTGATTGCCTACGGCGGCGAGGGCGACCTGGGCTACTGGAGCAAGGCCCTGCGCCTGCGCGCCCTGGTGCCCAGCCTGACCACGGTGCTGCGCGTGGCGCCGCACGATGAGGCGCCGGGAGCCGCGCCCGCCCTGCCCGAAGGCGTGCTGGACCTGGCCGCGCGCCACCAGCACCCTGGCGACCATCTGGTGAGCGGCCGCCGTATCGCGGCCACCGACATCGCCGCGTACTTCCACACCGGCGGCACCACCGGCGCGCCCAAGCTGGCCCGCCACAGCCACGGCGCGCAGGTGTTCACCGCCTGGGGCAGCGTGCAGATGCAGGGCATACGACCCGAGGACGTGGGCATCAACGGCTACCCGCTGTTCCATGTGGCGGGCGTGCTGCCGGGCTCGCTGGCGGCGCTGTCGGCGGGGGTGGAAACCATCATCCCCACCACCGGCCTGTTCCGCAACCGCGAGGTGATTGCCCACTACTGGCGGCTGGTGGAGCGCTACCGCTGCACCTACCTGTCGGCCGTGCCCACGGTGCTGGCGGCACTGGCCAATGTGCCGCTGGACGGGGCCGACATCTCCACCCTGCGCTACTGCCGCACCGGCGCAGCCATCCTGGCGCCCGAGCTGGCGGCGCGGTTCGAGCGCCTGTTCAACCTGCACATCCACGAAAGCCTGGGCATGACGGAGATGGCGGGCATCTCCACCATCACCCCACCCGGCGTGAACGCGCCCGCAGGCTGCGTCGGCTGGCGGCTGCCCTACACACAACTGCGCGTGGTGGCGCTGGATGCGCAGGGCAATGCCTCCGACCAGGACATGCCGCCCGGCCAGCCGGGCATGGTGCTGTTCCAATCGCCCAACCTGTTCTCCGGTTTTCTGGACGCGGCCGACACCGCCAAGGCCTTCACCCACGACGGCTGGCTGGCCACGGGCGACCTGGGCTTTGTGGACGACCAGGGCCGCCTGCACCTGAGCGGCCGCTCCAAGGACCTCATCATCCGCAGCGGCCACAACATCGACCCCAAGGTGATCGAAGACGCCCTGGGCGCCCACCCTGCCGTGCAGCTGTGCGCCGCCGTGGGCGCACCCGATGCCTATGCGGGCGAGCTGCCCGTGGTCTACGCCACCTTGCGGCCCGGCGAGCAGGTAACCGAAGCAGAGTTGATGGCCTTTACCGCCGAACGCGTGGACGAGGCCGTGGCCCGCCCGCGCTGGGTGCAGGTGATCGAGACCTTGCCCGTGACCAACGTGGGCAAGATCTACAAGCCCGAGCTGCGCCAGCGCGCCGCCTGCCACACGGTGCAGGCGCTGGTGGATAGCGTGTGCGCAGAAGCCCCGGACAGCCCCCGCCCCCAGGTAC
>DATLGV010000015.1:0-6492 GCA_035540275.1 Acidovorax sp.
CGCATCGACCAGTGCGTCGCGCTCGCGCATCGTGCTGGCGCAGGCGGGGGCCTCGCGCGACGCACCGCGCTGGCACGCCGCCCTCATGCTGGGGGTGGCGGTCACCGGGGCGTGGTGGCTGCACTGGGTGCCCATGGCCTGCCTGGCGGGCGGTCTGGTGCTGGCGGGACTGATGCAGGTGCCGGGCCTCATGTGGTCGCTGCGCTATGCGCGCCGGTCGCGGGTGACCTGGGCGCAAAGCTGGCTGGTGGCACTGGTGTTTGCGCTCACGGGGGGGGTGGTGGCGCTGGTGGCCGGCCTGGTGGTGGCCATGTTTGTGCTGCTGCACGACTCTGCCGCCACGGTGCTGCGCCACGTGCGCCTGGACGGCGAGCTGCGCTCGCGGCGCCTGCGCCGTGCGGGGTCGGACAGCTGGCTGTCGCCGCGCATGAACCAGGTGGCCGTGTTCGAGCTGCAGGGCGTGATGTCGTTCGGGGTGGCTGCCCATCTGGCCGAGCAGGTGCGCATGCTGCTGCAGCCGCGCCATCGCTGGGTCATTCTGGACGCAGGCCGCGTGCCGGCATGGGACAGCACCGCCCTGGCCCAGTTGCGGGCGCTGGTGCGCGACCTGGACCAGCAGGGCATTGCAACTGCCGTGGCCGCCCTGGACCCCGTGGCCGCCGAACATGCCGGAGAGCATGTGCGCGCCTTTGCCGACCTGGACCGTGCGCTGGAATGGGCCGAGGTGGGCATCCTGTCCCAGCGTCCCATCGAGCAGCGCCCCGCGCGGCCCGAGCGAGACATGCTGGGGGAGGTGGGTGAGGGCGTGCCCAAGGCCGCCGCACAGGCCTTGCAGGCGCTGCTGGTGCCCCAGGCCGTGGCACCCCATGGCGTGGTGTTCCATGCGGGCGATACCGACCGCGACCTGCTGGTGGTCAAATCCGGCCACATCACGCTGGTCACGCAATGGCCGCCTGACAAGGGCTTGCGCCTTGCCACCGTTGGCCCGGGCATGGCGTTTGGCGAGATGGCGTTTCTCAACGGCGCGGCCCGCAGCGCCTGTGCAGGCGCCGAGCGCGGCCCGGCGCACCTGGTGCGGTTGTCGCGCGCGCATTTCGACGCCTGGGCCCGGCAGTACCCCGAGGCGGCGCTCACGGTGATGAACAACCTCGCCCAGATCGGCGCCCGGCGCCTGGCGGTGACCACGCGGCAGTTGCGGGCGGTGCTGGAGTAACGGGGCACAGGGCATCGGATGTCGGAGTGCGGCTCTCCCAAGGGCGCCTACAGGCGCATGACAAGGCCCGGATTTCTATAATCCAAGGCTTCCCGACACCGCCTGGCAATCTCTCCTTGCCAACCCCATGGAATCCACCCCCTCGTCCTCCGCCGCAGAGGCCCCTGTGGCCACCACCCCTTTTGAATGGATCGGCGGCGAAGAGCGCGTGCGCGCCCTGACCGAGCGCTTCTACGACCTGATGGACTTGGAGCCCGGCTACGCCGAACTGCGTGCCGCCCATGGCAGCGACCTGGGCCAGGCCCGGCAAAAGCTGTTCATGTTTCTGTGCGGCTGGCTGGGCGGCCCCTCGTATTACACCGACCAGTTCGGCCACCCCCGCCTGCGCGCGCGCCACATGCCGTTTGCCATCGGCATCAAGGAGCGCGATCAGTGGGTGGCGTGCATGGACCAGGCCATGGGCGAGACCGGCGTGCCCGCAGACCTGCGCGTGCGGCTGAAGGAAAGCTTCATGGGCACGGCCGACTGGATGCGCAACAAAGGGGTGTAACTCACCTATTGGGTAGCGCCCGCTAAGATGCTCCCTCCAACAAATACAGGAGGTGGGGTATGTCGGCAACTGCGTGGGTCATGGTCCTTGTGCTGGTCGCGGTGGGGTTGTGGGCTGTGGCGGTCTACAACCGGCTGGTGCAGTTGCGCAACCGCATTGCCAACGCGTTTGGCCAGATCGACGTGCAGCTCAAGCGCCGGTACGACCTGATCCCCAACCTGGTGGAGGTGGCGCGTGGCTATCTGGCGCACGAGGCCGCCACGCTGGAGGCCGTCATCCAGGCCCGCAGCCAGGCGCAGGGCGCGGCTGCGGCGGTGCGTGCCGCCCCCCAAAGCGCCAGCGCCATGGGCGCGCTGGCTGCGGCAGAGGGTGTACTCGGCGGCAGTCTGGGCCGCCTGATGGTGGTGGCCGAGAGCTACCCCGAACTCAAGGCCGATGCCACCATGCAGTCGCTGTCCGAAGAGATCACCAGCACCGAAAACCGCCTGGGCTTTGCACGCCAGGCCTACAACGATCAGGCACTGGAGTTCAACGACGCGGCGGCCCGGTTCCCGGACCTCATCGTCGCGCGCCTGCTGGGCTTTGCGCCCGCGCCCATGCTGGCGTCCACGCAGTCCGACGAAGAGCGCGCCGCGCCGCGGGTGAAGTTCTGACCCTGCCACCGCCATCCGCATGAAGTTCTGGGACCACCAGCACAGCGCACGCAGCGAGACGCGCCGCCTGCTGCTGGGCTTCGCGCTGGCTGTGGCCATCCTGGTGGTGGCCGTGCATGCTGCCCTGGCGCTGGCCTGGTGGCTGATGGTGGCGGTGCTGCCCGTGCACTTGCCTTTTCCGCAAGGTTTTCTGGCCGCCAATGTGGGGGTCTCGCTGATGCTGGTGCTGGGCGGCTGGTGGGTGGAGACATCTAACTTGCGCGCAGGCGGTGTCAAGCTGGCCCGGCGCGTGGGCGCGCGCGAGTTGCGCCCTTCGCTGTCGCACGCGGAGCAGCGGCTGTCCAACATCGTGGACGAGCTGTGCATCGCCGCGCACATGTCGCGCCCGCAGATCATGGTCTTGCCGCGCACCGACGCCATCAACGCGTTCGCTGCCGGGTGGGACGAGAGCGACGCCGTCATCGCCGTGACGCAGGGCGCCCTGGACTACCTCACCCGCGAAGAGATGCAGGGCATGGTGGCGCACGAGCTGAGCCATCTGCACGAGGGCGACACGCGCCTGAAGATGCGCCTGGCGGGCATGGTGTTCGGGCTGGAGCTGGTCTACAACTTTGGCGACACGATGCGCGAGCGCCGCGGCCTGGCCTGGTGGTTCGGGTCGGCCATCATGGCGGCGGGCTTTGCGGGCTGGCTCACCGGCCGCATGCTCAAGGCCGCCGTATCGCGCCAGCGCGAATACCTGGCCGACGCACGCGCGGTGCAATGGACCCGCAGCCGCGATGGCCTGGGTGGCGTGCTGCGCAAGGTCATGGCCCAGCGCCGCGACACCCCGGCCGGGTATGCCGAGAACCCCGCCCACACCGGCCTCGCCCACCCGGCCGTGCAACACATGCTGCTGGTGGATGCACCCGGCCGCAGCCGCATGGAGCGCTGGCTGGACACCCACCCCACGCTCGACGACCGCGTGCAGCGCGTGTATGGCCGCCGCATGCAGCCCTTGCCGGCCGTGCCGGTGGCTGCCGGGCCCGAGTCTGCGCGGCGCGACGAGGGTGTGGCGCCCGGGGCGGTGTCCATTGCGTCGCTGGTGGACCCGTTTGCACGTTTCATGTAGGCCACTGCTTGCTGCTGCGGGTGCCGAGGCCTCGCTGACCGGGGCGCACGGCGCAGCTGTGGCGGCCGCGCTGCCACGTCACACCGCTGTCAAACCCGGCCCAGACACTCGGTCCCTTGTTTCAATGAGGGACTGTTCATGTCTGAACGCACTCCGGGCTTTCTGATTTCTCCTTCGCAGGTTTCACGCCGTGTGGCCGCACTGGGCATAGTGGCGCTGGCCGCATCGCTGGCCGCCTGTGGCGGCAGCAGCAGCGACAACGCCAGCAGCAACGCGGGCGCCACGGCCACGCTGGCCGTGCTGGAGACCACCGACCTGCACTTCAACGTGCGCAGCTACGACTACTTCAAGCTGGCCGAAGACAGGAGCTACGGCTTTGAGCGCACCGCCACGCTGGTGCGCGCGGCGCGCAAGGAGTTCGCCAACACGCTGTTGGTGGACAACGGTGACACCATCCAGGGCACCGCGCTGGCCGACTACGAGGCCACCATCAGCCCCATTCCCTGCACGCAGCAGCTGTCGATGTACAAGGCCATGGGCGCGCTGGGCTTTGATGCGGGCACGCTGGGCAACCACGAGTTCAACTACGGCCTGCCCTTCCTGAACCAGGTGCTGGGCGGCGGACTGGATGTGGACGGCGTGGACGCCACCAAGAAATGCGCGGGCGCAGGCTACCCCACCGTGCTGGCCAACGTGTACAGCAGCAAGACGAAGAAGCCGCTGGTGCAGCCCTACACGCTGCTGGAGCGCACGCTGGTGGCCAAGGGCACCGACGGCAAGGAAGTGAAACTGCCCGTCAAGATCGGCGTGATCGGCTTCACCACCCCCGGCATCATGAACTGGGACAAGCGCTACCTCGAAGGCAAGGTCTACACCGAAGGCGCGGTCGAATCCGCCAACAAGTACGTGCCCGAACTACGGGCCAAGGGCGCCGACATCGTGGTGGCGCTGTTGCATGGCGGGCTCGACAGTGCCGCCTACTCGGCCACCATGGAGAACCCGGGCCTGTACCTGTCGAAGGTGGCAGGCATCGACGCGATGGTGATGGGCCACCAGCACGGCGTGTTCCCCGACACGGCCGCCACCCCCGGCTTCAACCTGCCGGGCGTGGACCACAAGGCGGGTACGGTGAACGGCGTGCCCGCCGTGATGGCCAGCTCGTGGGGCAAGGCCCTGGGCGTGGTGCAACTGGCGCTGCAGTGGGATGGCAGCAAGTGGGTGGTCAACAAGTCCGCCAGCAAGAGCGAGCTGCGCAACATCCAGAGCAAGAACGCGGCGGGCGCCACCGTCTATGTGGACCCCGATGCCACCGTGGCGCCGCTGATCGAGACGCAGCACCAGGCGGCCATCCAGTACGTGAAAACGCCCATCGGCCAGACCGACTTCCGCATGAGTACGCTGTTTGCCGACGTGGGCGACCCCGGCGCGATCCAGATCGTGAACCAGGCCCAACAGGCCTACGTGGCCGCCTACATCCAGGCCAACCTGCCGCAGTACGCGCAGTTGCCCGTGCTGTCGGTGAGCGCGCCGTTCAAGAGCGGCTTTCAGGGCGGGGCCGACTACACCGATGTGGCGGTGGGTCCGCTGGCCATCAACAATGCGGCCGACCTGTACCTCTACCCCAACACGGTGTATGCGGTGAAGGTGAACGGCGCGGACATCAAGAACTGGCTCGAAGCCGCTGCCAAGCGCTTCAACCAGATCGACCCGGCCAAGTCCACCGAGCAGCCACTCATCAGCAGCTTCCCCGGGTACAACTTCGACATGTTCACCACGGCGGACATGCAGTACGAGATCGACGTGACCCAGCCCGTGGGCAGCCGCATCAAGAACCTGACCTACCTGGGCAAACCCATCGATGCGGCGCAGGAGTTCGTGATCGCCACCAACAACTACCGCGCCACCAGCGGCAAGAGCTTCATCGACAAGCTGGACGGCTCGGGCACCATCTGGGCCTCGCCCGATGCCAACCGCGATGTGGTGATCGACTACATCCGCAAGAACCCGGCAGTGACCCGCGCGGCCAACGGCGCGGCCAAGAGCTGGCGCTTTGCCAAGGCCACGGTGGCGGGGCCGGTGGTGTTCAGCTCGGGCGCCAATGCGCTGAGCGTGGCGCAGGCCTCCGGGCTGGGCAATGTGTCGCTGCTGGCGGCCGATGATGGCTCAGGCAAGGGCACGTCGAAGTACGGCGTGGACTTGTCGAAATAGGCAGTGCCTGCAGAGGGCAATGCCTCCCCAGATGGAGGTTTTCGCTTCTCTTTTGATAGCTGCTGGCGCTTGAAGGACCAGCGCTGGCGGCTATTTTTATGAATGTCTGTGCAGCACGGGCTGCAGCAGCACCACCAGCGCCCCTGCGCCGCCGTCCATGGGCCGCGCCTGCACGAAGGCCAGGACCTCGTTCTTCTGCACCAGCCAGCGCTGCACGCGGCCCTTGAGCACAGGGCTTTTGCCGGGCGAGCCCAAGCCCTTGCCATGCACCACGCGCACGCAGCGCAGGCCGATCTTGTGCGCCTGGCGGATGAAGTCGCCCAGCGCCTCGCGCGCGTCGTCCACCCGCAGGCCGTGCAGGTCCAGGTGGCGCTGAATGCTCCAGTGGCCCGAGCGCAGGCGGCGCGTCACTTCCACGCCGATGCCAGGGCGGCGAAAGCTGAGCTGGTCGTCGGTGTCCAGCAGGGTGCTCACGTCGAAGTCGTCGCTGATGGATTCGAGCAGCACCCGCTCCTCGTCCAGCCAGTGCTGCACCGGCAGCGGCGGTGGCAGGTGGCGCCGCAGCCGTGCCACATTGGGGTTGCGCAGCGGGGTGACGGGGCCCACGCTGTGGCTGAAGAGGTGGCGCTCGGCCTCGGCCCGGGCGGCGGCTTCGCGCCGGGCTTTCTCTGCGGCCTCGCGGCGCTCTTGTTCCTCGCGCAGGCGGCGGGCCACGGTGGCCAGGTCCTGCAGCTGGGTGATGCGTTCGCTTGCCCGG
>DATLGV010000016.1:0-3523 GCA_035540275.1 Acidovorax sp.
GCCGAGCTGCTGACGAACGAGCTGGACATGGAGCGCCTGGCGCGCACGCTGCGCGGCATGCAGGCGCAGACCCTGTCGATCCACGCACTGGAGCGCCCCACCCCGTTTGCCCTGCCGCTGATGGTGGAGCGCTTTCGCGAACGCCTGAGCACCGAGACCCTGGCCGACCGGCTGGCGCGCATGGTGCAGGCGCTGGAGCAGGCGGCCGACGCCACCACCGGCACCCAGCTGGCGCCGCACGCTGCGCCATCCACGGAGATGGTGTGGGATCTGCCTGAAGGCTCTGGGCCCCGCACACAACGCGCGCGCCAGGCCGCGGCCGGGAGCGCGTCCCGCCGCATCCGCAGACGCCCCGGATTCTGAGCACGATGACCACATTGCTCCTTCACGCCCACGCGCCCTCCACGGGGGCGCACGCCATCACCCTGCCCTGCGGCACGGCCCTGCAGCTGCTGCCCCAGCGCGCGCTGTCGTGGCCCGCCGCGCGCATGGTGCTGGTGGCGGACGTGCATTTCGGCAAGGCGGCCACCTTCCGCCGCGCGGGCCAGCCGGTGCCGCACGGCACCACGGCCGACAACCTGGCGCGGCTCGATGCAGTGCTGGCTGCCACCGGCGCGGACCACCTGGTGTTCTTGGGGGACTTTCTGCACGCACGCAGCGGCGCGGCCGATGCGCTGTGGCAGCAGTTGCTGCCCTGGCGCCAGCGCCATGCGCATGTGGCGATGACCCTGGTGCGCGGCAACCACGACCAGCACGCGGGCGACCCGCCCGCCGCGCTGGCTCTGGCGCTGGTCAACGAGCCCTGGCAGCCCTGTGCCGATGCGCCGGTGCTGGCCTGCCACCACCCACAGGCGGTGGCGGGCCACACGGTGATTGCCGGGCACCTGCACCCCACGCTGCGGCTGCGCGGGCCGGCGCGGGATGCGCTGCGGGCGCCCTGCTTTGGCTGGGGCGACGGGCAGCTGGTCCTGCCCGCCTTCGGGGCCTTCACCGGTACGGCGCCCGACACCCTGCCCGCGCACTGGGTGCAGTTTGCGGTCCTGCCGGGCCGGGTGGTGGCTGTTCCAGGGACGTTTTCGTAGGGTCTGCAGGGGGTGGCGCGCGGGCGCCAGGGCGGTCAAACTGCAGGGGGCCGCAGGGTGATTACCACCGATTTGGTGAAAAAAAGTGCCCTGGGCTTATGATAATTTTGCATTGTGAGATTCGATTGCAAAAACAGCGGGCTGTGACAGCCCCGAGCAAGGAGAATCAGAGAGCATCCGCGTTTGGCCCCGCTGCGGCGCAGCCGGGGGCATCTACCTACTCTGTTTCGTGAGACAAGCCATGACGACCCAGCAACCTTCCATCATCTACACCCTGACCGACGAGGCACCCCGTCTGGCCACGGCTTCCTTCCTGCCCATCATCCGCACGTTTGCGGCGCCGGCAGGCATCAACGTGCTGGAGAGCGACATCTCGGTGGCGGCACGTATCCTGGGTGAGTTTCCCGACTACCTGACCGAAGAACAGCGCGTGCCCAACAACCTGGCCGAGCTGGGCAAGAAGACGCTGCAGCCCGATGCCAACATCATCAAGCTGCCCAACATCTCCGCGTCCGTCGCGCAGCTCAAGGCCGCCATCGCCGAGCTGCAGTCCAAGGGCTACGCACTGCCCGACTACCCGGACCAGCCCAAGGACGACAAAGAGAAAGAAATCAAGGCCCGCTACAGCAAGTGCACCGGCTCGGCCGTGAACCCCGTGCTGCGCGAAGGCAACTCCGACCGCCGCGCCCCCAAGGCCGTGAAGGAATACGCGCGCAAGAACCCGCACAGCATGGCCGAGTGGAGCCAGGCCTCGCGCTCGCACGTGTCGCACATGCACGCCGGCGACTTCTACCACGGCGAAAAGTCCATGACGCTGGACAAGGCGCGTGACGTGAAGATGGAGCTGATCACCAAGAGCGGCAAGGCCATCGTCTTGAAGCCCAAGGTCAGCCTGCTCGACCGCGAAGTGATCGACAGCATGTTCATGAGCAAGAAGGCGCTGCTGGAGTTCTACGAGAAGGAAATCGAAGACGCACGCAAGACCGGCGTGATGTTCTCGCTGCACGTGAAGGCCACGATGATGAAGGTGTCCCACCCCATCGTGTTCGGCCACTGCGTGCGCATCTTCTACAAGGACGCATTCGCCAAGCACGCCAAGACCTTTGAAGAGCTGGGCGTGAACGTGAACAACGGCATGGTGGACCTGTACACCAAGATCGAGACCCTGCCACAAAGCCAGCGCGACGAGATCAAGCGCGACCTGCACGCCTGCCACGAGCACCGCCCCGAGCTGGCCATGGTGGACTCGGCCAAGGGCATCACCAACTTCCACTCGCCCAACGACATCATCGTGGACGCCTCCATGCCAGCCATGATCCGCAACGGCGGCAAGATGTGGGACGCCAACGGCCGCCTGAAGGACGTGAAGGCCGTGATGCCCGAATCGACCTTCGCCCGCATCTACCAGGAGATCATCAACTTCTGCAAGTGGCACGGCGCGTTCGACCCCAAGACCATGGGCACGGTGCCCAACGTGGGCCTGATGGCGCAGCAGGCCGAAGAGTACGGCAGCCACGACAAGACCTTTGAGATCCCTGAAGACGGCGTGGCCAACATCACGGACCTGGCCACCGGCGAAGTGCTGCTCAGCCAGAACGTGGAGCAGGGCGACATCTGGCGCATGTGCCAGGTCAAGGACGCCGCGATCCGCGACTGGGTGAAGCTGGCCGTGAACCGCGCCCGCAACTCCGGCATGCCCGTGGTGTTCTGGCTCGACTCGTACCGTCCGCACGAAGCGCAGCTGATCACCAAGGTGAAGATGTACCTGCACGAGCACAACACCACCGGCCTGGACATCCAGATCATGAGCCAGGTGCGTGCGATGCGCTACACGCTGGAGCGCGTGATCCGTGGCCTGGACACCATCAGCGCCACCGGCAACATCCTGCGCGACTACCTGACCGACCTGTTCCCCATCATGGAACTGGGCACCTCGGCCAAGATGCTGTCGATCGTGCCTCTGATGGCCGGTGGCGGCATGTACGAAACCGGTGCTGGCGGCTCGGCCCCCAAGCACGTGCAGCAGCTGGTGGAAGAAAACCACCTGCGCTGGGATTCGCTGGGTGAGTTCCTGGCCCTGGCGGTGTCGCTGGAGGACCTGGGCCTCAAGAACAACAACCCCCGCGCCAAGCTGCTGGCCAAGACGCTGGATGCTGCCACAGGCAAGCTGCTGGACAACAACAAGAACCCATCGCCCAAGACCGGCCAGCTGGACAACCGCGGCAGCCAGTTCTACCTGGCCCTGTACTGGGCGCAAGAGCTGGCAGCGCAGACCGAGGACTCCGAACTGGCCGCCAAGTTCGCGCCTCTGGCCAAGCAGTTGACCGAGAACGAAAAGAAGATCGTGGAAGAGCTGAACGCCGTGCAGGGCCAGCCCACCGACATCGGCGGCTACTACCTGCCCGACGTGGCCAAGCTGGACGCCGTGATGCGCCCCAGCG
>DATLGV010000017.1:0-2647 GCA_035540275.1 Acidovorax sp.
TCTTTGACCTGACCGGCAGCTACCGCGCGGCGTTCTTGAACGGCATGGCGTGGAACCTGCTGAACCTGTCGATCGTGGGCTGGCTGTTCTGGCGCGTGCGCCAGGTACGCTGGCTACACCGTCTCTAAATACCGGCGCGCAAGCTCCCGCTGTGCTGCAGCATCCACACCCAGCACGTCCACCAGATACGGCTGCAGACCGCCAAAGTCGTTGTCCACCATGTGCAGCGCGGCGTCCAGAAACTCCTCCTGCACGCGCCACAGCACGCGCAGCACTTCTTCTGGTGCGTGGCTACCCATGCCCGGCGGGCGCTGGTAGAGCGCGTTGGTGAGCAGGTAGTCGTGCATCACCACATCGCGCGGCACGCCCAGCGCCAGCAGGATCAGGGCGGCCGCAAAGCCGGTGCGGTCCTTGCCCGCCGTGCAGTGAAAAACGAGGGGAGCATCGCTGGCCAGCAGCAGGCGGAACAGCTCGGCAAAGCGTGGCGCGTTGTCATGCACAAAGCCCCGGTAGGTGTCCTGCATCAGGCCCACGGCGTCTTGGGCGGTGAGCTGGCGGCCTGCGCGCTGCAGCTCCAGCGCGCGCTGCACCACGGTGGGTTCGATGTGCAGCGGGTGGTACTGCACGCCGGGCAGTGCATAGGCATACGCCGCGCTTTCGGCCTGGCCGCGAAAGTCCACCGCGCGGGCCACGCCCAGGTCGGCCAGCAGGGCCTGGTCTTCGGGCGTCAGGCCCGCCAGGTGGTCGGAGCGGAAGATGCGGCGCCATTTCACGGCCCGCCCGCCATGGCCCACGTAGCCTCCCAGGTCGCGGAAGTTGGTGGCGCCCGCCAAGGGCAGGGAGCGGCTGGGGGCTGGGGCGGTGCTGGTGGACGACGGGATGGATGGCATGGCAGAAGGGCGGCGTGACAAAGCGAGGAAGATCGCCACAGCTTAGCCCAGGCCTGCGTCAGCCCGTGTCACCCGCGTGCGGGGCCAGGTGTTGCGCGAAGGGGATGGGTGCGGGAGGCGGGCGCGCGGGCTGCGCAAGACGGTGCCTGCGACTGGCGCAGGGCCCGAGAGCCCGTCAGCGCGGCAAGGACGTGATGGCGCCGTCCACCGGCAGCTCCTGGCTGCCGCGTGGGCAGGGTTGGTCGGTGTAGGTGGTGCGGCCGTCTTTCACGCACTTGCGCGGCGGCGGCGCGGCGGGCTCGGAGGCCCCGCTGCGCGCGGGCTGCGCCTGCGCGGGCCGCTTGTCGGGCGGCAAGGTGTCGGGGCCGGGGCGGGTGATCTTTTTCCATACCTGCTCGGACCAAGGCCCTGCGTGCGGCAGCCAGGCATCGCGCGTCCACCATGCAGCGGCCGCGGCAGCTACCACCACGACCGCGATGGCGGTGAGGGCGATGCGTTCAGTGCGGCTGCGCATGCCAAGAAGCTGCAAAGGTCCGTCAGCGTGTGCGCTCGCGCGTCACGCTCAGGTCGATGTCGCCAAACACGGTCACGCCGCTCGCGCCCCGGGGCTGCTGCTGGCTGGCCGGGTCGCTGGAGCGCGCAGAGCCTGTGGTGCTGCTGCACCCACCCAGCGCAGCGGCAACCGCGAGGGCCACCAGCGCGGTGCGCCCGAGGCGCCGTGCGGCGGGTGCGGTGGATGTGGTGCCGAGCGCTTGCATCATTCGCCGCCCAGGTGGTTGCCCAGGATGCCCGCCAGCTCGAACATGCCTGCGCTGTCCTTGCCGAACACGGCGCGCAGCTTGTCATCGGCGACGATGGTGCGCTTGTCCTTGGGGTCCTGCAGGTTGTGAGTCTTGATGTATTCCCACATCTTCTTGACGGCCTCAGGCCGTGCCACGGGCTCGTTGCCGATCACGGCAGCCAGGGCGGCGCTGGGCGCCTTGCCTGCGGCGGCTTTGCGCGGGGCTTTGGCGGTAGTGGTTTTGGCTGCGGCCTTCTTGGCAGGGGCTTTTTTGGCGGCAGCGCTGGTCTTGCCTGCCTTGGCAGCGACTGTTTTTGCAGCCGCCCCGGCCGCAGCAGGTTTACGAGGTGGAAACTTGCTGGGCGCAAATTCAAAGTTGACCTTGCCCGCCTCTTTGTCCCACGCCAGGTGGGCCTTGAAGTTGCGGCGCGTGCGCATGCTCACAAATTTGTCGAGCAGATCGGTCTTGCCGGTCGAAAGCAGCTTGATCATCTGCTCGCGCTCCACCGGCTGCTGCAGGATGATCTTGCCGCTCTTGAAGGTGCAGCTCGGTGTGGGCTGCGCAGCCGTGGGCACCGCCTTGCTGCACACGTAGTTGCTGCCGTGCTCGTGCACTTCCGACCCGCAGATGGGGCAGGCGCCCAGCGAGGCGTCTTCAAACTCCACCAGCTCGCCGGATTCCTCGGCATTCTTGTCGTCGCCAAAGTCGAATTCGAGCTTGTAGTTGTGCGCCTCGTCGTCGTACTTGATGACGATCTCGGACGTGAACGGCCAGCCCGCCTTGGAGCGGAAGCCCTCCAGCGGGCCGATCTTCTTGTCGCGCAGCAGTTGCTCGGCCTCGGCCGTTTCAAACGTGCGGCCCGCGGGCGACTTGCCGAAGCTGAAGCCGCAAGGTTCCGCGCCCGGCTTGCCCACGCAGGCAAACCGGCGGTAGTTTTCCTTCACCACGCCGCCGCAGTTGGGGCAGGGGGTGGAC
>DATLGV010000018.1:0-8896 GCA_035540275.1 Acidovorax sp.
CTCGTCGGGCGCCGAGGCCTGGCCGTCACACAGGCCAATCGTCCAGTTGTGCAGGGGGCAGGCCACCTGCGTGCCGAACACAATGCCCTGGCTCAGCGGGCCGCCCTTGTGGGGGCAGCGGTCCAGCAGCGCAAACACACCACCCGCATCGTTGCGGAAGACGGCCACGTCCAGGCCCTGGGGGCGTGCCACCCGGCGTGAGCCCAGAACGGGGATGTCGTCCACTTGGCAGATCAGCTTCCATTCAGGGGTTGGGTTGTTGGTGGTCATGGGAATCGTCCTTGGGGTTGTTCGGTGGGGTGTCGGGGCGCGCGCGGGTCCGTTGCAGGGCAGGCCTTCAGCTGCTGCCCAGCGCTGCATACAGGCCGGTCACGCGGTCCATGGTGGTCAGCAGGTTTTCGCTGCTCACAAACACTTCGGACACCTGGCGGAAGGTGTTGCTGCCGGTGCCCAGGCGCTGCAAGGCGGCGTCAAAAAAGACCCACTGGCCATCGGCCAGCAGCAGCTCTTGCCGGATGCGGTCATTGGCCTGCGGGGCGTTGCGCAGCAGATCGTTGGCGCTGAGGAACTCGTCGCGCGCCTTGGCGATTTCGGTGGTGGCGGTGGAGGTGTCCACCCCCAGCATGGCCGACAGGCAGAACTTGGCCATGCGCTGGCTCAGCATGCGCTGGCGGCCTGCCACGTTGACCAGCTTGCCCACGGGCTTGCCCGAGGCGGCCTCGTACTGCACCGTGCCCTGGTGGGCCAGCGCCAGCACCTTGGCGTCGGCCTGCAGCAAGGCGGCAGCGCCATCGCGCGACGGGCTGGTGCCCAGCAGCGTGGCCTTGTGGTTGGCCCACGCCGACTCCAGTTGGGTGTAGGTGTCGCGGATGGTGGGCGAGGGTGCGTAGGCCTTGAGCTCGCCCAGCTGCCGCTCGAAAAGCGCCATCGACTGGTCCAGCACGGCGCGCGCGGCGGGCGTGTCGGACTTGTGGGCCAGCGCCAGCCAGGCCTTGCCCATGCGCTGGCTCAGCATGCGCTGGCGGCCTGCCTTGTTGATGGCGTCGTTCAGGTCCGTGACCTGGGCCTGGGCGGTGCCCAGCGACATGATGCCCAGGGTGCTCCAGGCCGTGGTGTAGCCCGCGGCGGTCAGCAAGGTGCGGCGTTGCATGGTGTGCGGCTCCGGGCGCTTCAGGCGGCGGTCAGCGGGGAAAACTGCCGCGTGTCCACCGCTGCTTTGTCAAACTCGAACCAGGGGTCGGGCTCGCCGTCCAGCGCAAACTGCAGCTGCTCCCACAGCGCCTTGCGGCCTTCGTGGTCTTCGAGGATGCGCTTTTTCACATAGTCCAGGCCCACGCGGCCCACATAGTGCACGGTGCGCTCCAGGTACCAGCCTTCCTGGCGGTACAGCTCGCAGAACGCGCCGGTGTACTCCAGCACTTCCTCGGCGGTCTTGAGCTTGGTGAAGAAGTGCGCCACCTCGGTCTTGATGCCGCCGTTGCCGGCCACATACATCTCCCAGCCGCTGTCCACGCCGATGATGCCCACGTCCTTGATGCCGGCTTCGGCGCAGTTGCGCGGGCAGCCCGACACGGCGAACTTGACCTTGTGCGGGGCGTACATGCGCCACATCGCGCGCTCCAGGTCCTTGCCCATCTGCGTGCTGTCCTGCGTGCCCATGCGGCACCACTCGCTGCCCACGCAGGTCTTCACGGTGCGCAGGGCCTTGGCGTAGGCGTGGCCGCTGGGCATGCCGATGTCCTTCCACACGGCCTGCAGGTCTTCCTTCTTCACGCCCAGCAGGTCGATGCGCTGGCCGCCGGTGACCTTGACGGTGGGGATGTGGTACTTGTCCACTGCGTCGGCGATGCGGCGCAGCTCGTCGGCCGTGGTCTCTCCCCCCCACATGCGGGGGATGACGCTGTAGGTGCCGTCCTTCTGGATGTTGGCGTGGCTGCGCTCGTTGATGGCACGGCTTTGCGGGTCGTCCTTGGCGTCCTTGGGCCAGGTGCTGATGAGGTAGTAGTTGACGGCAGGGCGGCAGGATGCGCAGCCGTTGGGCGTCTTCCACTCCAGAAAAGAGAACACATCGCCAATGCTCAGCAGCTTGTTGGCGCGGATCGCATCGCGCACGGCCTGGTGGCCGTGGTCGGTGCAGCCGCACATGGCCTTGGTCTTGGGGGTGGCGCTGTAGTCGCCGCCGGCCGTGAACATGATGATCTGCTCGACCAGCCCGGTGCACGAGCCGCAGCTTGCGCTGGCCTTGGTGTGCTTGCGCACTTCATCGAGCGTGAACAGGCCCTTGTCCTTGATGGCCTTGCAGATCGCGCCCTTGGTCACGCCGTTGCAGCCACACACCTCGTCGCTGTCCTGCATGGCGGCGGCCTTGCTCTGGCCCTGGTGGCCGGTGTCGCCCAGGTGCGATTCGCCAAACATCAGCTTGTCGCGGATGTCGCCCACGCTGCGGCCGTCGCGCAGCAGCTTGAAGTACCAGCTGCCGTCCACGGTGTCGCCATACAGGCAGGCGCCCACCAGCTTGTCGTCCTTGATCACGAGCTTTTTGTACACGCCGCCAAAGGGGTCGCTCATCACGATCTCTTCGGTGTTGTCGCCGCCCTGGAAGTCGCCCGCTGAAAACAGGTCGATGCCCGTGACCTTGAGCTTGGTGGACGTGAGCGAGCCCTGGTAGCGGCCAATGCCGAACTCGGCCAGATGGTTGGCCAGCACCTTGCCTTGCTCGAACAGCGGGGCCACCAGGCCATAGGCAATGCCCCGGTGCGCGGCGCATTCGCCCACGGCGTAGATGCGGGCATCGGTGGTGGTCTGCAGCGTGTCGCTCACCACGATGCCGCGGTTCACGTGCAGGCGCATTTTTTCGGCGAGCTGCGTGTTGGGGCGGATGCCCACGGCCATCACCACCAGGTCGGCGGGCACCTCGGTGCCGTCCTTGAACTTCACGGCGCTCACGCGGCCTTCGGCGTTGCCCACCAGCTCCTGCGTCTGCGCGCCCATCAAGAAGCGCATGCCGCGGTCTTCCAGCGACTTCTGCAGCATCTTGCCCGCCACGTCGTCGAGCTGGCGCTCCATCAGCGACGGCATCACGTGCACCACGCTCACGGTCATGCCGCGCTTCATGAGGCCGTTGGCAGCCTCCAGGCCCAGCAGGCCGCCGCCAATGACGACCGCGTGCTTGTAGGTGGCGGCTGCGTCGATCATGGCCTGGGTGTCGGCAATGTCGCGGTAGGCCAGCACGCCCTTGAGGTCCTTGCCGGGCACGGGCAGGATGAAGGGGTTGGAGCCCGTGGCCATGATGAGGCGGTCGTACTCGGCGGTGATCACATCACCGTCCTTGCTGGTGGCGGTGACCACGCGGCGCACGCGGTCCACGTCGGTCACGGTGAAGCCGGTGTGCAGCGTGATGTGGTTGTCGGCGTACCACTGCCAGTCGTTGAGGATGATCTCGTCAATCGTCTGCTCGCCCGCCAGCACGGGCGACAGCAGAATGCGGTTGTAGTTGGGGTGCGGCTCGGCCCCGAAGACCGTGATGTCATACAGATCGGGGGCAATCTTGAGCAGCTCTTCCAGCGTGCGCACACCGGCCATGCCGTTCCCCACCATCACCAGTTTGAGCTTTTTCATCGTGACTCCGTCGGTTGCATCGCCTGGGCGATGCCAAAAACAAAAAAGGCGTCCGCACGATGCAGCTTCGAGATTCCATCGAAACCGCATGTGGGGACGCCTTCGTCCATACAACCCCTTGGTGCGCCGTTGCACCGCTGAATTGCGTGGCCCTGCTGGGCCGTTGCTCTGGTTAAGCAATGCCCGTGCCAGAGTTTGTGCACTGATCTGGGGTGGCATCACGCGCTCTGCACAGCGCGGCGCGTGCATGCACCACCTTGGGCACAGAATCTGCATGGGGCTGGTGCATGAGTTTTGAACTGGACATCGGCCACACCTCGCAGGCCGGGCGCAACGAAGTCAACGAGGACTTTGCCGCCCTGGTGCAGGGGCAGGGGCGCGACCGTGAACGCGGCGCCATTGCTGCCATTGCCGATGGCGTGAGCACCGGAGGCAACGGCCGTGAAGCCGCCCAGACCACGGTGAACACGCTGGTGAACGACTATTTCGCCACGCCCGACACCTGGGACACCACCGTGGCGCTGGACCGCATCCTGAGCGCGCACAACGGCTGGCTGGCGTCGATGAACCGGCGCCGCCAGCCCGCCGTCGGCCTGACCACGCTCACCGCCATCGTGCTGCGCGGCCAGTCGTACACGCTGGCCCATGTGGGCGACACGCGCGCCTATCTGCTGCGGGACGGCCGGCTGCAGCTGCTGACGACCGACCATGTGATGGCGCAGCGCGACCTTGCGCACCAGCTCACCCGCGCCATGGGGCTGGACGACCACGTGGTGGTGGACTACAGCCAGGGCGAACTGCACAGCGGCGACCTGCTGGTGCTGCTGTCTGACGGCGTGCACGGCAGCCTGCCCGAGCGCGAGCTGCGCCAGCTTCTGCAGGCCGACGCCAGCGCCCAGGCACTGAGCGAGCAAATCGCACATGCTGCCCTGCGCCGTGGCAGCACCGACAACGTGACCGCACTGGTGGTGCGGGTGCAGGGTGCGCTGGAAGCCACCTTGCAGGACGAGTCCCGACGCGCCCTGCACTTGCCGGTGTTGCCGCTACTGAAGGTGGGCGACCCGGTGGACGGCCTGGTGGTGACCGCGCTGGTGGCCGACAGCGGCGTGCACCGCATCTACCAGGTGCGCGACCCGGCCACCCAGCGGCTGTATGCGCTCAAGACGCTGGCGCCCGCCCGCGCGCACGATGCGCAGGAGCGCGCCACATTGGCGCACGAGGCCTGGGTGGCCCGGCGCATGCAGTCCGGCCACGCGGCGGTGCACCTGGCGCGCCTGAACACCTGGCCGCCCGAGCAGGGCGGTGCAGGCCCTGGCGCCAGCGCGTTTTATCTGCTCTACGACTGGCACGCGGGCCAGACCCTGGGCCAGCGCCTGCGTGCCCGCCAGCACCTGGGCGTGCCCCAGGTCGTGTCGGTGGTGATGCAGGCGGCGCAGGTGCTGGGCTGGCTGCACCGGCAAGGGGTGGTGCACCGCGACATCAAACCCGACAACCTGCACCTGGGCGACGACGGCGTGCTGCGGGTGCTGGACCTGGGCGTGGCCCTGTCAGGCCGCGAGCCCGAGGCCACGCGCCGCCTGCACGCAGGCACCCCCAGCTACATGAACCCCGAGCAGTGGCCCGGCTACGAAAAGAACGGCGACCCGGCCGGCCAGTTGCCCGATGCGGGCAGCGATCTGTTTGCCCTGGGCGTCACGCTGTACCAGCTGCTGAGCCACGGGCGCCTGCCCTATGGCGAGGTGGTGCCCTACCAGCTGGGCCGCTACCACCGCGACCCGGTGGCGCCCAGCCGCCACCACCCCAGCGTGCCCATCTGGCTGGACCAGATCGCCTTGAAGGCCGTGGCCCGCCAGCACATGCAGCGCTTTGAAACCGCCGAAGAGCTGCTGCTGGCCCTGGAGCGGGGGGCTTCGCGCCCCTTGTCCGCCCCCGGCCCGCAGCCGCTGATGCAGCGCGATGCCACGGCGCTGTGGAAGATGGCGCTGGCAGTGAGCGTGCTGGTGAATCTGTTGCTGGTGTACTGGCTGCTGTTTTTGCCGAGGTAGCGGCCTGGGGCGAGGGTTGCTTCTAAAAAAATAGCAGCATGCGCTTTATGGATGGGCGCTGGAGCCGGATTTCATTTGAATTTCTTACGGGTGCCTGCGCGATTCACGTGCTGCGCGCACGTCCACCCTTTTAGCTTCGGCCCACTTCGTTTCACTTTGCTTCGCAAAGTGAGCCTTCGCTGGAAAGGTGGGAAGGCGCTGCCGCGCCCTAACGGCTGCGCCGTTCACGCGCTACGCGCGCGTCCACCTTTCTGGCGAAAGTGCGGCAAGCGCTGTCGCGCTGACTTGCTTAACGCAAGTTATGCGCTACGCGCACGGCCGCCCTTTTCTGCCCATGTGCGGGTCCAGCGGATCTGCATCACCCGCAGCAACACCAGCATGGCGGCGGCGCACACCGCAATGCCCACAAAGCCCCACAGGTAGGTGCCGGTGTATTGCCGCGAGAGGCCCATGCCGTTGGGGATGAGGCCGCCGCCCAGGGCGCCGATCTCGCCAATCATCGAGCCCGCCACGGCCGTGGACAGTGGCCAGCGCAGCGGCACCAGCTGGAACAGCGCGCCGTTGCCCGCGCCCAGTGCCGCAAAACACACCAGGAACAGCAGCATCGTCACCGGCAAGGAGTTTTCGGCCAGGCCGCACAGCACCATGCTCACGGCGGTGACGGCCAGCACCCCGGTGAGAGTGTTGACGCCGCCCCAGTGGTCCGACAGCCAGCCACCCATCACCCGCAGCGCCGCACCCAGAAAGGCTGCCAGCATGGTCAGCTGCCCCGCCTGCACCTTGCTCACGCCGAACTGGTCATAAAAGTAGCTGGGCAAGAAGGCCGTGAGGCCGATGAAGCCGCCAAAGGTCACGGCATAGATCAGGCTGAACGCCCAGCCGTCTTTTTCGAACAGGCAGGCAATGTGCTCGCGGAACGTGGCGTGGGGCGCCAGGTCGGATGGCTCCTTGGCATACACCGCCATCACCACGGCGGGCACCGCCACGCTCAGGGCGGCAAAGCCATACACCGTCTGCCATCCAAACTTCTGCGCCAGGGCCGGCGCCAGCAGCGCGGCCACCGCAGTGCCCACATTGCCTGCGCCCACAATGCCCATGGCCAGCCCCTTGTAGCGCGGCGGGAACGAGCCCGATCCCAGCGACAGCGCCACGCCAAAGCTTGCACCCGCCACACCCAACAGAATGCCCAGCGCCAGCAGGTCGTTGAAGGTGTGCACGAACAGGTAGCCATAGCCCATGGCCGCAAAGATGCCCGCCATCTCGACCAGGGTGGCGCGCTTGCGGCCGATGTACTGCGCCAGGATGCCCAGCGGAAACCGCATCAGTGCCCCCGCAAAAATGGGGATGGACAGCATCATGCCCATCTGGGTGGGGGACAGCTGGAAGCTCTCGCGGATGAAAGGCGCCATCGCACCGTTGATGACCCACACCGCGCACGAAAAGCCGAAGTACAGAAACGACGCCCACAGCGTGGGTGCGTGGCCGGATTGGAGGAACTGGCGAAATGAAAACATGGGGTGTTGCACAAAAGAGGTAGCGGTGTTCATGGCCCTCGTCGGCCACAAAACAAAAAAAGGCGACCACACCCAGCGGATTCGGTACGCCGAAACAGCCGGTGGGGACGCCTTCGTCCTTGCCGCCCTTGTGTGCGCCGTTGCACAGGGCATGCGCAGCCCCTGCAAGGGCCGCTGCGGGAGAGGCTTGCAATGCCTGTGCCAGATCGAAAGCACCAATCCGGTGCCTGCGCCCGTCGGCCACGCCAATCAGGCACTCCTGGCACTCCGGGCGTGTGCAGAGGCAGCCCGGGTGGGGTGGCCGCGCCCATGCCTCTTGTTGGTGCATGGCTGGCACCCGCAGTCGCTACCGCCGAAGCCAAACGTTCCGGCAACGTCTGCGTCGTGAGGTGATCAATGTTGTATAAATGATATTAATGATGTATCATAATCAAAAATATCATTTGCGCGGAATTCAGGCGCCCAAGGCCTGTGAGATTGCGCAATTAACGTTTTGCTTTCGTCACCGTTGCTTCTATAAAAGGTTTTCACCGGGGCCAGCGGCGGTGCAGAGGCAGGACTTTTCTAGGAGTTTTCCCATGAGAATGAATCTTCCGGTCAGTCAGCATGAATATGCTTTTCCCAAGGGCCAGACCCTGGTCTCCACCACAGACCTCAAAGGTCGCATCCTGTACTGCAACCCGATGTTCATCGAGGTCAGCGGGTACGACAAGGAAGAGCTGCTGGGCCAGCCCCACAACATCGTGAGGCACCCGGACATGCCCGAGGAAGCCTATCGGGACATGTGGGAGACCATCGCCAAAGGCATCCCCTGGTCGGCCCCGGTCAAGAACCGGCGCAAGGACGGCACGTTCTACTGGGTGATGGCCAACGTCACCCCGCTCATGCAGGGCGACCAGCCCACGGGCTACATGTCGGTGCGCACCGAAGCCACCCGCGAACAGATCCAGGCGGCCGATGCGCTGTACCAGCAGATGCAGGCCGAAAAGCAGTCGGGCAAGCTGGTGCACAGGCTGTCGGCCGGGCAACTGGTCAAGGACACCTTGTGGGGCCGTGTGGTCCGGGCGCTGTCGCTGGGCCCACTGAGCAAGATGATGGCGTGCACCTTGCTGCTGGTGGTGGCGTCGTGGTGCGCAGCGTGGCTGGGCGGGCACACTGTGTCGCTGGCCTCGGGCGCGGCGTGGCTGGGGGTGGTGGTGCTGGCGCTGGGCATGGCGGTGTACCTGCACCAGGTCACGGTGGCACCGTTGTCGCAAATGCTGTTGTGGGCCAACCGCATGGCGGCGGGTGACCTTACTCAGAAGATAGCGGCCACGCGCAGCGACACCGTGGGCCAGCTGCAAAAGGCTCTGGCGCAGCTCAATGTGAACCTGCTGTCCATCGTGCGCGACGCCCGGCAGGAGAGCGAGCACATGCAGGTCTCCACCCGCGAGATCGCCCAGGGCAACCAGGACCTGTCGTCCCGCACCGAGGCGCAGGCCAGCAACCTGCAGCAGACGGCCGCGTCCATGGAGGAGATCACCGGCACCGTCAAACAGACCGCCGAGTCCGCGCGCCAGGCCACGGTGCTGGCCACGCAGGCCACCCAGGTCACCGAACGCAGCAGCGCCGCCGTCGACGGTGTGGCCAGCACCATGAAGCAGATCCAGGCTGCATCGGGCCGCATCAGCGAGATCACGCAGCTCATCGACTCCATCGCCTTCCAGACCAACATCCTGG
>DATLGV010000019.1:0-18751 GCA_035540275.1 Acidovorax sp.
ACGCGATCGCAGCTATGAGCCAGGCTACGTGCGAGAGCAGGCTTGAGCCACAAAAACCGAGGCCACAAAGAAGAGCAGGAGAAAACCACCGATTGCTCAAGCAATCATGAAGTGATGGCAAGACAGGTCAGACCGTGGTGGATGCAATCCGATTAGAGCGTGGCACTTCGAGTGCGCTAAACCGATAGGACATTCACCAGCGAATCCCATCAGGGACCGTGGCCGGCGCCACAGAAAGTCCGGATATACGGGTGCAATCTTTACCTTCTTGACTTCAGTGATTGAGGGCTTGGCTTATTCGGGGCGTCCATATACGTTCTAAGAAGGGTGCGGCGCGGGCCCGCCGCGCCTGCCATACCACACCAACCCGACCGCAAGGCGCAAAAAAACGCCCTGCAGAGCCCCGCGTCAGGGCAAACAGGGGACACACCCGCCACGCCAATCCCCTACACTGGTGGCACTGTTACAGCGTGATACACCCCACATGCCTGCACCGCCCCCGACGGCCGGGCGCCTGCCCGAGCTCAGCTTTGCCCTGCTGGCCGCCTTTGTGATTGCAATGGCGGTACGCACCCACAACGACACGACCATCGCCATCGTGATTGCCTCGGTGTTGATGTTTGCCTGCTGCTGGGCCAGTGCCACGCATTTGCTGGGCACCCGCGCTGCGCTGCAGTTTGTGGCGATTGCGGTCAGCCTGGGCTGGTTTGCCGAGCAGATGGGCTCCAGCCGGGGCTGGTTCTTTGGGCATTACACCTATACCGATGTGCTGGGGCCCCGCCTGCTGGATGTGCCGCTGGTCATCCCGATGATGTGGTTTGCGCTCGCGTATGCGGGCTACGTGATCAGCAACCTCATCGTCTGGCAATCGGCGGTGGACGGTGCGCCGGGCCTCGGCAATGCCGCCATGCTGTCATTTCTGGCCGCCATGATCGTGACCGCGTTCGACCTTGGCGCAGACCCCTATTTTGTGTACACCCTCAAGGCCTGGATCATGGCCAAGACCGACGGTGCCTGGTTTGGCGAGACGGTACAGGGCTTTTTTGGCTGGGTGTTCGTGGCTTTTGTGATCATCTTCGGCTTTCGCATGTCGGTGCGCCAGCTCCCCCTGCAACCTGCCAGCCCGTTCCTGCGGCGCCATGCGATGGTGCCGCTGACCATCTACGCCTGCGGCATGGTGTTCCAGATGATGCTGGGCAACCCGGTGGAAATCCGGTCCATCGCGCCCTTCGCCATGGGCATCCCGCTGCTCTGCGCGCTGGCAGGCTTTCAGCGCTGGCGCGCACCCGCCAAGGCCGCGGCTTGAACAGCAAACCCCTCGACACCCGCATGCACGCCGCCCACCTGCCCCCCATGCAGCACCACGCCGACCCCCTGGCCGACGACGCGATGGCCAAAATCCTGGGGCCCTGGCCCGCCACCGACGTGGCCGCCGACGCCCCGCAATGGGCGCATATCCACACGGTGAACCTGCTGTTCAGCCAGTGGGCCGACAACGCCACGCTGGCCACTTGGCGGGCGACCGAAGGCCCGGTGCAGGTGGGCGAAGGCGACCAGGCCGCCAGGGGCTATGTCACCGCCGAGATGGCCGAGGCACTCAACCACTATGTGCAAACCGCCCAGGTACTGCCGTCCTGGGCCGATGCCCGCAAAATCGAGCGGGCCGAAAAACTCTTCATGGACCACGGGGCGCTGTCGTGCATCCTGCTGTTCTGCGCGAGCCTGCCCGAGTGCTATGTGGTGCCGGACCTGTCGAGCGTGCTGCACACCACCGGCCAGCTGGAGCAGAACACCGAATACCGCATCCGCTCCACCGCCGCCATGATCTTTCCGGTGATGCTGCACGGCGGCCTCAGCCCCCGAGGCGCCGGGGTGGCCCAGGTGCTCAAGGTGCGGCTGATCCACGCCACCGTGCGCAATCTCATCCTGCACGGCAGCCCCGAACACGCCTTGGCGCAATGGCAGGCCGGCGGCGACGGCCTGGTGGCACCGCACGCCCCCCCGGCGGGCGGCGGCCGGTCGGTGATGTACCAGACCCTGTACGCACGCGGCTGGCACCTCGCGGCCCAGGGCCTGCCTTGCAACCAGGAGGAGCTGGCCTACACGCTGCTGACCTTTGGCTACGTGTTTCTGCGCAGCCTGCGCCGCCTGGGCCTTGGGTGGCCCCCCGGCGACGAAGAGGCCTACCTGCATGCCTGGAACGTGGTGGGTCACGTCCTGGGCATCGACCGAGCCCTGATGGTGGGCACCATGGCCCAGGGCGACGCGCTGATGGCGCGGATGCAGGCCCGGGGCCGCGCCGAGCCGGTCACGCCGGATCCGCGCCCGGCACTGGGCCAGGCGCTGATGCAAACCATGGCCAACGCGCTGCCCTGGCACATCGTCAAGCCCTTCCCGCAGCTCATGACCCGCTACCTGTGCGGGCGCGCGACCGCCGAGGACCTGGGGTTGAACCAGCCTGTGCCCTGGCTGTCGGCCCTGCTGTTCTGGGGCGTGCTGCTGCTGGCGCGCGCCATCGACAGCGTGGTGGGGCTGCTGCTGCCGCGGTTTTCGATCGTGCGGATGCTCACGCGGGCCCTGGGCTATCACTTCATGAGCCGGGTGCTGATGAGCCAGACGCGCCCGCTGCAACTGCCCACCGAGCTGCTCCACCAGGTGGACACCGTGGTGCACAGCTGGAGCGACGACCCCCATGCCCCCCGCTGGCTCAACTGCATCGAAGACCGGCTGACTACCCCTGGCAGCTGGAGTCGCGGCCTCGCCAGCAAGGCCCAGTCAACGCAAGCAGGTGCAGCAGGCCAGGCACCCCAAGCCACCACGCCGTAGCGCCACCGCCGATGCCCTCTGCACTGCGCAACCTCCCGATGCTGGCCCGCCTGTGGCGTGCGGGTTGCGGCGTGGCGAGCGTGGTGCTGTGCCTGCTGGCGCTCACCGCGTTGCCTCGGGACGTGCAGGCAGGCGAGCCCTTGGTGCTCACGCACGCCAGGCCGGAAGTCGACGCCTGGGAAGTCATCACGCTCAAGGCCGACCCCACCTACCAGCTCTCGGTCGAGGACATGTTGGACCGCCTGGGCGAGTTCAAGGCGCCAGCGCGCCCCGGCAATTCACTGGGCGTGCACAAGGCCGCCATGTGGCTGCATATCCCCATGGTTGCGCCCGAGACACCACGCACACCGTGGGTGGTCAACCTTGGCTACAGCTCGCTGAGGGCCGACTTGTACCTGTTCAGCGGTGGCAAGCTGTTGCAGCAAGCCCGCGCCCGCCAGTCGGATCCAGCGCAACTGGCGGGCCGAACGCCCGCCATGGCGTTCGAGCTGCAGCCCGGACAACGTTACGACCTGCTGGTGCGCGTGCAGGCCACCGGCCCGTTGATTCTGCCCATCACGGTCAGTGAGATGCCCGTTCACCTGCGTCAGGCGATGGGCGAGCAGATGCTGCAGGGCCTGCTCAATGGGCTGCCGTTCTGCCTGTTCGCATACAGCCTGATCCAGTGGGTCACGCAGCGTGACCGCATGTTCGGCTTTTATGCGCTGGTGGTGCTGGGCAGTGCGGGCTTTTCGCTGCAGTTCTTTGGCATTGGCCCGCAGTATCTGTGGCCCGACAACCCCTGGATGGACCGGTACTCCGGCCCCGCAGCCGGGCTGATGGCGCTGACGGGATCATTCCTTTTCCTGGGCCACACGCTGGCTGGAGACAACCCCAACAGCCGGTATGCGCGCACCATGCGGGTGGGTGCAGGCATCACGGCAGCAGTCTGCATTGCCTTGGTGCTGGGCTGGCTAAGCGTGCCACTTGCCATTGCCTTTATGAGCCTGGCGGGGGCCCTGCCCTCGTTCATCAGCCTTCCGGCAGCTCTGGCGCGCGTGCGGCAGAAAGACCCCATTGGCGCCACCCTGCTGGTGGCCTGGGTCGCCTTTGGCATCGCTGCCGGTGTGATGGTGTGCCTGGTGCAGGGCTGGGTACCGGCCAACTTCTGGACACTGCATTCGTTCCAGCTCGGAGCCACCCTGGACATGCTGCTGTTCTTCCGCGTGATGGGCCTGCGCGCCCGGGCGGCCCAGGTCCAGGCCCAGGAGGCCATGCGCGAGCGCGATCTGATGCAATCGCTGGCCAACACCGATCCGCTCACCGGCCTGAGCAACCGGCGCGGCCTCCAGCACGCTTTGCACACCGCGCTGGCCCACTGTTCCCCGCAGCGGCTGGTTGCGGTCTACCTGATGGACCTGGATGGATTCAAACCCGTCAACGACGCGCACGGCCACGACGTAGGCGACGACCTGCTGGTGGCCGTGGGCCACCGCCTCCTGGCCAATGTGCGGCACCAGACCGACCTGGTCGCCCGGCTCGGCGGGGACGAATTCATCATCATGGCCCGCGACCTGAGCACCCCCGAGCAGGCCGAGGACTTGGGCCGCTCGCTGCTGCGGGCCTTTGAGCACCCGTTCACGCTGAGCCATCTGCGCATCCAGGTGGGCCTGACCATCGGGTACGCGCTCGCGCCGCTGGACAGTGACGACCCGCAGGGCCTGCTGCGGCACGCAGATGCCGCGATGTACGCAGGCAAGCAACGCGGCAAGCACTCGGTGCAGCGCATCCCCGCCACGGCAGCACTGGCATGACGACGATGCATCGCAACGCCCTGCCCCCTGGTCGGCCCGCACTCCTACGCCCCCTGCTGTGGCTGCTGGTACTGGCACTCTGGCAGGCGCTGGCCCTGCCCACCACCGCGCGGGCCGCAGACCCCCGCCCGCTCGTGCTGCCTGCCGATGCCCGCCCGGTCAACGTCTGGTCGGTGGCCACCTTGCTGACCGATCCTTCGCTGCAATGGGGCGTGCAGGACGCGCTGGCACGTCTGCCCGAGTTTGCAGAGCCTCCCAGCCGTGGCGGCAGCCTGGGTGTGCGCAAGGAAGCCATCTGGCTGCGCGTGCCGCTGATGTCGCGCGTGGCGTCGGGCAATGAATGGATCGTGAACATCGATTTTGCGGTGCTCAACGAAGTCGACATCTACCTCACCCAGCAAGGCCGGTTGATTCAGCACGCCGCGCTGGGCAACCTGCGGCCCTACTCCGAGCGCCCTCTGCGGGGCCGCACGCCGGCGATGACGCTGAACCTGGCGGCGGACACGCCCTACGAACTGCTGATCCGCGTGCAGACCTCGGGCGCGATGATCTTGCCCATCACCCTCAGCAAGGCACCCTATCTGGTGCACCGGTCTCTGCGCGAGCAGATGTTCCAGGGCGTGCTGGCCGGGCTGGCCCTGTGCCTGGTGGTCTACAGCTTCACCCAGTGGGTCAGCCAGCGAGAAAAGCTGTTCCTCTACTACTGCATGCTGGTGGTGGGCAGTGCCGGGTTCTCGCTGCAGTTCTTTGGCGTGGGCACCCAATTCCTCTGGAGCGACCAGCTCTGGATCGAAGTCCACGCAGCCGGGGCGGCGGGGCTGCTGGCCATTGCAGGCTCCTTCCTCTTCATGGGCCATGCGCTGATGGGCCACCTGCCGCACAGCCGCTTCCTGCGGGTGATGCAGGCGGGCGCCGTGCTGAGCCTGGTGCTGCTGGCGGCCTTCCTGGTCGATCTGATCAACACCCGGACCACCACCGCCATCATCAGCGTCCTGGGCCCCCTGCCCTCGCTCATCAGCCTGCCCATTGCCGTGGCGCGGGCGCGCCAGGGAGACGCGGTCAGCACCACGCTGCTGGCGGCCTGGGTGGCTTACTTCACGGCGGCCGTCACCATGGTGTGCCTGGTGCAAGGCCTGCTGCCGGTCAATTTCTGGACGCTGCACTCCTTCCAGCTCGGCGCTGCGGCCGACATGCTGCTGTTCCTGCGGGTGCTCGGCCAACGCTCTGCCGCGCTTCGCCACGCAGCCTCCGAGGCACTGCGCGAGCGCGACACCATGCGCTCGCTGGCCTACACCGACTCGCTGACCGGGCTATGCAACCGGCGCGGCATGCAAATGGCGCTGCAATCGGCGCTGGCGCAGGCCAGCCCCCAACGCCTGGTGGCCCTCTACCTGATGGACCTGGACGGGTTCAAACCAGTCAACGACACCTACGGCCACGATGTGGGTGACGACCTGCTGGTGGCCGTGGGCCAACGGTTGCAAGCCAACGTACGACAGCATACCGACCTGGTGGCGCGGTTGGGCGGGGACGAATTCATTGTCATGGCGCGAGACCTGGCCACCCCCGAACAAGCCGAGGAGCTGGGGGGTGCCTTGCTGCATGCGTTTGAAAAACCTTTCCGGCTGAGCCACCTCTCCCTGCGGGTGGGCCTGACCATTGGCTATGCGCTGGCACCGCTGGACAGTGACGACGCGCAGCACCTGGTCCGGCTCGCGGACGCGGCCATGTACGCAGGCAAGGAAGGCGGCAAGCACTGCCTGCGCCGCAACCCTGGCGAATTGGTGCTCACATCATGATCCGTGCGCGCTTTCCTGGCTTCATGCCCCCCCCGGGGCGCGCCTTCGGCCTCTTGGCGATGCTCTGGCTGCTGGGCGCCCTGGCCTCACTGGCCAGCGCCGCACCGCTGGACCTGCGGGATGACCAGCCGGCCATCCAGGCCTGGCCTGCAGTCACCGTGCTGCCGGATCCATCCGGCACCCTGCTGGTGGAAGATGCGCTGGCCGCTCTGGCACGCTTCGAGGCGCCGCCCGGCACCAGCGGCACGCTGGGCGTGCGGGCCGAGCCGGTGTGGGTACGCATCCCGCTCGCGGTGCACGCGAAGTCCAACGGCCTCTGGGTGCTGGACATCGACTACCCGGTGCTGCAACGCATCGAGGTCTACCTCGTCCTGGACGGCCAGGTGGCCCTGCAGACCACATTGGGTAGCCTGCGGCCTTACACCCACCGCCCGCTGCGCAGCCGCACCCACGCCCTGCCGCTGACCATGCTGCCCGGACACGCCTACGACCTGCTGCTGCGCGTGGAAACCCGGGGTGCGATGGTGCTGCCCATCACCCTGAACAAACCCACCACCTGGCACAGCAAGGCCCTGAACGAGCAGATGCTGCAAGGCATCCTCACCGGGCTGGCGCTGTGCCTGCTGATCTACAGCCTGGCCCAATGGATCAACCTGCGCGACGTGCTGTTCATCCAGTACGCACTGCTCATTGCAGGCAGCCTGCTGTTTTCGCTGCACCTGTTTGGCCTGGGCACGCAATACCTGTGGCGCGACATGCCCTGGGTGGAGCTGCATGCGGCCAGCCTCGCCGCGCTCATGGCCACCTGCGGCTCCTTCCTCTTCATCAGCCAGGCGCTGGCGGGCGACCGGCCTCGCAGCTGGCTGCTGCGCAGCATGCGCGGCGGGGCAGTGCTGTGCGTGGTGCTGGCCGCGCTGTATGCCCTCGACCTGCTCAGCACCCGCGCCGTGGCAGGCATCGTCAGCATCCTGGGGCTGGTGCCCGCGCTCATGGGCATACCGGGGGCGGTACGCCGCACACGCCTGGGCGACCCGGTGGGCTCCACCCTGCTGCTCGCCTGGCTGCTGTACTTTCTGGCGACTGCCACGGTCATCGGCGTGATCCAGGGATGGGTGCCGGTGAACTTCTGGACCTTGCACTCCTTCCAGTTCGGCGCCACGCTGGACATGCTGCTGTTCATGCGCGTGCTGGGCCTGCGCACCAAGGCCCTGCGCCTGGAGGCGCTGGACGCCAACCGCGAGCGCGACATGATGCGCTCGCTGGCCCACACCGATCCGCTCACCGGCCTGCCCAACCGGCGCGGGCTCAACATGGCGCTCGCGTCCGCCCTGTCGCGTTGCAGCGCAGAAAAAATGCTGGCGGTGTACGTGATGGACCTGGACGGCTTCAAACCCGTCAACGACCAGCACGGCCATGACGTGGGCGACGAGCTGCTGGTGGCCGTGACCCGGCGCCTGCAAGGCCATGTGCGCCAGAGCGACCTGGTGGCGCGTCTGGGCGGCGACGAATTCGTGGTCATGGCCGGGCAGTTGCAGAGCCTTCAGCAGGCCCAAGAGCTGGGTCACAAGCTGCTGGACGCGTTCCGCTCGCCGTTTTCGCTGAACAGCGTGCAGGTGCAGATCGGGCTGACCATTGGCTATGCCATAGCTCCCCATGACAGCACCGACGCCATCAGCCTGCTCAAGCTGGCCGACGCCGCCATGTACAGCGGCAAACAGGGCGGCAAGTTCTGCGTGCGGCGCAACACGGGCGACCTCGCACTGTCGTCCTCCTGACCCGGTCCGAGCCACGTCCCAGGCGCCAGCCGCACGCGGCACGGGCCCAAAAAGCAACGCGGCTATTTCCGGCTGGTCAATCCGGCGCTGATCCATTACACACGGGGCTTTGCCTTTTCACGGAGGATCGTTCGCCATGGCCCATCGCAAAAGCCCTGCCCGCATTGCCAAAGACGCACGGGTTGCGTATTTCCGGTCGCTGGCGGCCCCACAGGCCGCTGCCCTCCAGGCAGAGGCGGCCCCCGGCCCGGCACTCGCCTGGGACGCCATCGCCTCGCTGGAGGCCCGGCTGGTGGGCCGCATCGTGCTGCCCTCCAGCCCCGACTACAACGCAGCGCGGCAGGAATCGAACCCGGCGTTCCAGTCGTACCCGGAGATCATCGTCTTTTGCGCCTGCGAGAACGATGTCCTGGAGTGCCTGGCCGTGGCCCGCACCTACGGCGTGTGGGTGGCCGTGCGCTGCGGCGGCCACAGCACGGCCGGCTACTCGGTCAACAGCGGCATGGTGGTGGACCTGAGCGACCTGCAGGGCGTGGTGCTGGACCCTGCGCGCGAGCGCGTGCACGTGCTGCCCGGCACCGACTTCGACCACTTCAATGGCGCCATGAACCACACGGGCTGGCATGTGCCCACGGGCGCCTGTGGCAGCGTGTGCGTGGGGGGCTTTGTACAAGGCGGTGGCTATGGCTACACCTCGCGCGCCTTCGGCATCCAGAGCGACCTGGTCGAATCCTTTCGCGTAGCGCTGGCCAGCGGCACCGTCGTCACCGCCAGCGCGCAGGAGCACCCCGACCTCTACTGGGCCCTGCGCGGTGGCACGGGCGGCAACTTTGGCGTGGTGCTGCAGGTGACCTACCGCATGCAGCGGCTGGACCAGGTGTGGGCCTGGGCCATCAGCTGGGACGCCGTGCACGCGGCCGAGGTACTCACGCTGATGCAGGCAGGCTACATGAAGACCGGTGCGCCCGACGCCCTAGGCTACATGATGAACCTGGGCTTCCAGAACGGTGTGCCGGTGTACATGGTGCAGGGCATGTTCTGCGGCAGCCGCGAGGACGGGCTGGCAGCGATTGCACCGCTGATGGCCGTCCCCAGCGCGCAATTGCTGGTGGACAAGACCGGCACCTACCCCGACATGAACGTGTGGCTGGAGGACCACCCCTACACCCTGCCCGACAACCTGCCGGACGGAATCGCCGAAACCAAGGCCAGCGGATACATCAATACCCGGCTCTCGCCCGCCGACTGGCAACGCATCATCGACTACTTCAAGACTTCGCCCAACCCCTGGTCGCTGGCCTATCTGGAGCCCTATGGCGGCGCCATCAACCGCTACCCCGTGGCCGACAGTGCCTTCGTCCATCGCCATGTGGATGCTGACCTGGTGGTGGATGTGTTCTGGCGCAACCCGGCAGAGCGCGCACAGATGGAAGCCTGGCTCGACGGCTTCATGCAGCTGGTGCGGCCCTTCCTGAACGGCAACGTGTACCAGAACTACCCGGATGCGCGGCTGACCGACTTTGCCTCGGCCTACTGGGGCCCCGCCTACCCGCAGCTGCAGCGGGTCAAGGCTGCCTACGACCCCGGCAACTTCTTCCACTTCCAGCAGAGCATTCGGCTGCCTTGACGCAGTGACGCGGTGAGGTGATGTCCCTCCCCCGCGGGGTCAGAGAAAGAAGTCTGGTAAATCAGGCCGTCTGCGCGTAATGCAGGCGGCCCTTGCCCGCACGTTTGGCGGCGTACATGGCCTGGTCGGCGCGGTTCATCAGCGCGTCGATGTCGCCCTCCAGCGGGGGGTACACCGCCACGCCAATGCTGGCGCCGATGCGCAGCTCGCGCCCGTCTACCGTCATGCCCTGGTGCAAGGCATCGATGATGCGCAGGCCGATGGTGTCCGTCACCTCGCGGGTCACCTCGCGGTCCAGCATCACCAGAAACTCGTCGCCCCCGAGCCGCGCCATGGTGTCGCCCACACGCACCGTGCTCGCAATGCGCTGCGCGACAATGCGCAGCACCTCGTCGCCCGCGCGGTGGCCTTCGGCGTCGTTCACATGCTTGAACCCGTCGAGGTCAATGAACAACAGCGCCACCGAGCCCTCGGTATGCCGCGCATGCAGCAGCGACTGCTCCAGCCGCCCCTGGAATGCGGCCCGGTTGAGCAACCCGGTCAGCGAGTCGTGGTTGGCCAGATAGTGCTGCTGCCGCGCGATCTGAATCTTGGCGGAAACATCCTGCACCAGCGCCATGATCGAGGTCACCTGGCCGTCCGCATCGGTCAGGGCGGAGTTGAACCACTCGCAGTGCACCTCCGTGCCATCGCTGCGCACAAAACAGGTTTCGGCCCGGTTCTGCGACTCTTGGCCAGACTGCAGCCGCTGCAGCGCCTGCTGCAGGCTGTCGTCCATCGAGGCGGGGGCCAGCAGGTCCGTCAGCAGCCGCCCCTCCAGCCCTGCCACGTGCAGCCAGCCCAGCAGTTGCACCGCGCGCTGAGAGCAATGCAGCAACTGCAGCTGGTGGTCCATCTCCACCACGGCCAGGGGGCTGTTCTCCATGTGGGACGACAGGCGCTGGTTGGCAGCGCGCAGCGCATTCATGGTGACCTGCAGCTCATGCACGTCCAGCGCCGTGGTGATGAAACCATCAATCGCGCCCTGCGGGTTGTGCCAGGGTGTCAGGGTGTCAGGGTGTCAGGGTGTCAGGGTGTCAGGCAGATGGTGCGCCACTCATCAAAACCATAGGGCGTGCGCAGCATGCGCTGGTACTGCACCCGCTCGCCGCTGAGCACCCGGTTCACAAACGGCATGAAACGGGCGCAGTCCTGCTCGCCATAGACCTCCACCAGCGTCTTGCCGACCAGTTCCTCCGGCACGGTGCCGAACCAGCGCGCGTATTCGTCGTTCACATAGATCATCGACAGGCTGCGGTCGATCACAGCCATGGTGGCACCCGCGCTGCGGGTGATCACATCCAGCAGGTCCGCCTTGGACCACACCTTCTGGCGGGCGGTCTCCGGGTGCGTGGACAACTCAGGCGCTTCTGGCGTCATGCGGCAATGCCCCAGTGGGGAAGAGGGTCAGCGAAGAGGCAGCTTCACACACCGTGAGAAGGTGATGGCACAGGGTGCGGCCGCCTGGGCGTAACTGTGTGTGAGCGGCAGCTTAGCATTTTCATCGGACATGCTCGCCACGGTTCCACAGATGCGGCGGAGCCCGGGGCGATTCACCCGTTCCTTCCTGCATGCGAGCTCTGAGATCAGAAGGCGTGCTTGTAGCGAACGCTCAGAATCACTTCACGACCGGCCGAGGGCTCGAAGTAGCGTTTGTTGGATTCGTTGACGATCACGGTACTGGCCACGCGACGGTCGCCCAGGTTGTCGATGCGGCCCAGGAACTCCAGCTCGCCAGAACCGAACTTCACGCTGTGCTGCAGGCGCAGGGCCGTGGTCACGAAGCCGGCGGCTTTGTCGGTGTTGAGGTCATCGACATAGACCCGACCCTGGGCACGCGCTTCCAGCGCCACGGTCGTCTTCGGGGTGGCGCGCCAGGCAAGCTCCACGAAGGCTGTGCGTGGGGTGGTGCCGGCGATCTTGTTGCCAGCGGCGACCGGCACGTTGGCGCTGGCGCAAGGAGTGGACGAACAGGTGAGGAAGCCGTCGGTGTAGCGGGCATTGAGCCAAGTGGCCGCGGCGCCGAGCTTCCAGTTCGGGGCAAAGCGCCACTGTCCCTGCAACTCCAGGCCCTGGCGGCGTGTGGCACCCACGTTAGTGAAGGTCGAGCGGCCACCGTTATTGGCCAACACTCCAATCTCGTCACTGGTGCGCGCCTCGAAAAGCGCGGCATCCAGACCCAGCTTGCCATCATCGCTGCGCCACTTGGCACCAACTTCCACCTGGTTGCTGCGCTGGGCCCGGAGGCTGGTGTTGAGGCCGGCCTGGCCATTGGGACGGTAGCTTACCTCGTTGAGGGTGGGCGTTTCGTAACCCTGACCAGCGCTGACATACACGCTCAGGTTGGAGTCGGGCTGCCAGCGCAGCGCGGCCACGGGCGTCACGTAGTCGTAGCTCACGCTGCCGCTGTCGTCGCCGTTGGTTAAATAGCGGTCGTTGGACTCCAGGCGAACGCGGCCGCTGCGCAGACCGCCGCTGAGCGTCCAGGTGTCGGTGAGGTAATACTCACCCTGGGCGTACATGTCGCTGCTGGTGGCGTTGTTGATCTCGTTGCGGCGCAGGTTGCCGGTGACTCCCAGCACGCGGCTGGCGCCGGAGCCTGCGAAGTTCTCGTAGCCCCGCCGATCGTCACGCTGACGGTCCATGGAGGTACCCATGGTGGCGCGCCAGCGCTGACCGTCGAATTGCAGCCGGGCGTCTGCACCGCCGTAGCTGCGATCAAAGTCGATCACGCCGCCGGCGCTGCTGGCCGGGATCTGGGACGCCGGCGGGATGGCCTGCCACTGGGTGACCGAGCGCGAACCGGTGTAGGCGCTGAGCCGCATCATCTTCAGATTGCCGGCCTGCAGCTCGCGCTGCCAACTCGCACCGAGCTGGGTCTGGCTCAGTTCCTTGCGGGTGTTGTACTGGGTGGCCGCCGAATTGGTCTGGCTTGGGTTGGCGTCGAACTGCTGGCGGGTCAACCCCAGGGGATCCAGGGCGTTTTGGCGCAAGTCGCTCAGGTGGACGACCACGCGGTTTTGCTCGTCGGCCCAACCCAGTCGCAGGTTGTTCAGCCGCTTGGTTGCCGCACTTTGCGGGCGGAAGCCATCGGTCTGGAAGTCGCTAGCGTTGGCACTGATGCTCCAGCCGCCTTGCAGAGGCGCTTGTACCGAAATGCGCGTCTGGCGCAGACCGTTTTCGCCCAGGTCCTGGCTCACGCCGAACTCACGGATCTTGGGGTCTTCAGTGACGAGGGCGATTACGCCGCCGGAGCTACTGCCGAAGAGGGAGGAGAACGGGCCGCGCAGGACCTCGATGCGGCTAGCCGAGGCCAGGTCGAAGGCGCTTACAGCGCCCTGCCCATCCGGACCGCTGGCCGGGATGCCATCGGTGTACAGCCGGATGCCGCGCACGCCAAAGGTGGACCGGGCACCGAAGCCGCGGGAGTTGATTTGCAGATCTTGCGCGTAGTTGTTGCGGTTGGAGACCACCAGACCCGGCACGCGCGCCAGGGCTTCGGAGAGGTTAACCAGGGGACCGGCCGAACGCAGCTCCTGAGCATCCACTACGCCGATGGCGTAAGGTGAGTCCATCAGCTGGCCTTGCAGGCGTGACCCCATGACCACCACCGATTGCAATTGCGGCGTGGCATTGTCCGAGGCGCTGGGGGCTGGCTCCGGCACGCTTTGCGACAAGGCCGGACCGCTGAGCGCCAGCAGTGCCGCCAGCGCCACGGGCTGGATCACATGCAATGGGGGTGAGTTGGTCATGGGTCAGGGATTTCCAGGATCAAGGCTTACTGGCTCTTTTCGGTCTTCTCGACCTTGGCTTAATCCTTGGTGTTGAGCGCCAGGATCAACTTGACCATCTGCTGCGCATCGGCTTGGGCGAGCTGAGGCTGCGGTGGCATCGGATCTTGGCCCCAGACGCCGGAGCCGCCGGCGCGCATCTTCTTGGCCAGCTTGTTGAGCGTGGCCTTGTCGGCTTTTTCGTACTTCTTGGCCACTTCCAGGAAGGTCGGTCCGTACTTGCGCTTGTCCACATAGTGACAAGCAGTGCAGTTGTTCTTCTGCATGAGCTGCTTCAGCGGCTCGTAGGCGGCAGGTTCGGGGGCGTTGTCCTGCGCGAACGCAGCTCCTGCGCCGGCCAGAGCAAAAAACGCGGCCAGAGTGCGCGCAGAGGTCTTTTGAGAGGTCTTCATGTTCACGCTCTTAGAAGGGGGGCAAGGAGTGATTGGCCCAAAAATGGCGGCAGAACATGAGTGTGTCCCTGCCGCCAGCCGGGTGAGGGTTGGAACAGAGCTGGCGCGGAACCAAAGGACGCGCCAGCCCCATCCCCCTATCAGTTGGGGGTCACACGAATGATCTTGCCCTGGTCTTCGAGGGCAACGTACAGATCACCGTCGGCGCCGAGCTCACAGGCGCGGAAGCGACCGGCCACGGTGGGCCATGGGAACTCGGTCTTCTTGGCCTTCAGGCCATCGGCGCTGATCTTCAGCAGCTCCAGGCGGTTGCCCACCGGCGTGCCGTGGATGCCGATGCCGGCGTAGCCCACCACCATCTGACCGTCCCAGTCCTTCCACTTGGCGCCCGAGAGGAACGCGTTGCAGAACATGCCCTGCGACTTGTACTCGTTGTTCCAAGCCGGCTTCATGGCGTTGGGATAGGTTTTCAGGTCAGTCATGGGCATGTAGGCCGCACGCTTCTTCGGCTCCATGGCGCCCATCTGGTTGGGGCTGTAGCCGCAGTAGTCGTCCGGGCAGTCTTTGCGACCAGCCATGTTGGGGCGCGGATCCCAGCCGCCGTTGCCACCGTTGGTCAGGGCAGTCACCTCGTCGCTGTGCCACGGGCCGTTCTCGGCGGTGAAGGGACGGTTATCACCCGGACGGAAGGCGATACCTTGCGGGTTGCGATGGCCGTAGGTGAAGATGCGCGCATCAAAGCCAGCGGGTGCCTTGTTGTCCGGTGCTGCCTTGCCGTCGCGGTCAATGCGCAGCACCTTGCCACCGATGTAGCTAGGGCTCTGGGGAGCGATGCCGTTGTGGTTGTCTCCGGTAGTCACGTACAGGTAGCCGTCGGCCGGGCTGAAGCGGATGCGGCCGCCGTTGTGGGCGCCAGGACCACCGAAGGGATGCTTGGTAGCCTTGGGCTTGTAACCGATGTCGCCCACGATGTCGGTGCGATCAGACACTTCGGTCATGGCTTCGTTGATCTTGAAGCGCAGCACACGGTTGACCTGCTTGTCGTTGAGCTTGGAGCTCGAGTAGACGAAGATGTAACGGTTGCTCTGGAACAAGGGGTCGATGGCCACACCCATCATGCCGGCTTGACCGTCGCAGAACAGGTCAGCACTGGAGGAGGTGTAGCCAGTGACGCCGCCGATGGCGTGCAGCTTATTGATCGTGCCGTTGGGCATGCGGACCGACAGGCCCTTGCACTTCTCCGTGAAGAACATGGTGCCGTCCTTCATGAAGGCCATGTCCCACGGCAGATCGAGCTTGTCGACTGCCACCTCAGCCGTGATCTGAGGCGCAGCTGCCATGGTACCCACGGAGGCTGCGGCGGCCATCGCTGCGATGGTTGCTTTGAGGATGCTTTTCACTTTCAAGTTCTCCTTGACTCGCAATACGAGCCCTCTACAACGAACAAGCAAACCAGCGCAGTGATCCGAAAAGCGTTGAGCATGTTCGCCTCAACTGTCTGGCTCACCCACCATGCAGCATACTAATTGGTCGCATTTTGAACCCATCAATCACGCCGCTTTCGAATCATATGCGAACGTTTAGACGAAAAAAAGCGCTCAGCACATGAAGTCGGATGTGTTGTTTCTGTACACAGATAATGAGAGCCAGCTAGGGTAGGACCTCTTGAAATATTTATTACCTGCGGATAGGCCTCGGTATAAATAGAAATAATGTCAGTCGTTGTAACTGTGGCGTCTCAGAAGCAAGCTTCTACTCATTGAGCCTGCAGCGCGAGCGACAGATGCCAGGATGGTGTCGGGGCTTTTTTGCGCCACGCAAAGCGCTTGGGGTTCCTTGTTGTGAAGGCCGATGTGGTCCCGGATGGCTTGCCTCAGCTGAGCGACGCTGGTGGGGGCGCTGCGCTGGAGCCACGGCCTGAAGATTTCTTGCAGGTGCGGCTCAAGCACCTGTTCAAAGACCAAACGCATGCCAGATGCGCTGCACGTCGCAGGTGATGCACCGGCTTGCTGGCCCATCTGGCGCACGCTCCAGCGCGTGGCGTTGCCAACGCCTGCTTTGGCGAACCTTATCCACGATGTGCTGAACCTGCTCGTCGCCCACGCTGCGCGGGCGGCCGACGCGCGGCGCATCGTATGTCTGAGACGCCGCACTACCGGCAGCAGCGGTAGGCCAGCCCCACCGACACCGAGTAGCCCACCGGCTGCACGGTCAGCGGGCTGCGGCGCGCGTCGCCCTGCAGCTGGGACACCCGGGCCGCGCCCAGCACCACCCAATGCCGATTGAGCGCCGTGATGACCTCCACCCCGGCATCGACGCTGTACAAGCCCCCGCGCGGCTCGAAGGTGGGCAAGGGGCTGCTGCTGCCCGCAGGCACCCCGAAATGCCCCCGCAGATAGTTGCGGTCGCCAAAGCTCGCGCCCGCCCCGAAGCTGACCTTGGTCTGCTCCGTCACCGGCCAGATGTAGCCAATGCTGGTGGACCATTGCGCGCCGCCGTTACGGCCCAGGATGTCTTGCGAGACCCCGGCCCCCACGGCCCAGCGGTCGGTGATGGCATAGCCCGCGCTGAGCCGCGCCCGCAGCGTGGACCGCACCGACGGCAGCCCTGCCAGGATGGGGGCGTCCGACCCATCACGCCCCTTGTCGATGCGCAGGGCCGCACTCAGGTTGAAGCGGTCGCTCTGCGCCAGCGTGGCGCTGGCGCCGGACTCGTGAGGCCGCAGGCCGTGGCCCATGAAGGCGCTGCCGCGCGAGGTGCTCAGGCGAAACCGGCCGTACTCGATGGCCCAGGCGGGGTGCAGGCTGTTCTTGCGGCCATCACCCCCCGCATAGTCGGGGCCGCTGCCCACGAGGGCGCCGATTGCGTAGTTGAACTTGGGTGCTGCTGCCTGCTGGGCCTCTGCCTTGTCGGACACGGCGGTTTCCGTGTCGGCGGTCTCCGGCATGGGCATGACTTGGGCGCCTGCCCAGGGGCTGATGCACCCACAGGCGAGCGCCAGGGCCCGCAAGGAGCGCGAGGGCGAGGAGATCCAGTCGGTAGTGCAGCGCATGGCCTGATTATCAGTCGGCCCACTGCACCCAGCCAGTCCATGCCGTGGCCAGAACGATGATGCCGAACACAATGCGGTAATAGGCAAACGGAACAAAGCTGTGGGTGCTGATGTAGCGCAGCAGCCAGCGCACACACAGCCAGGCGCTGAGGAACGAAAACACCAGCCCCGTGGCGAACAGCGGAATGTCGGCCACCGACAGCAGCGCGCGCTCCTTGTACAGGCTGTACACCCCGGCACCGATCAGGGTGGGAATCGCCAGAAAGAACGAGAAATCGGTGGCCGCCTGGCGCGACAGGCCCAGCAGCATGCCGCCGATGATGGTGGCACCGCTTCGGCTGGTGCCCGGCACCATGGCCAGGCACTGCACCAGGCCGACCTTGATGGCATCCAGCGGCGTCATCGCATCCACGCTGTAGATGCGGGTGGCCGAGGGCGGGCGCCGCTCGGCCCACAGGATGACGAAGCCGCCAATGATGAAGGTGCTGGCTACCACCACCGGTGTGAACAGGTGCGCCTTGATCGCCTTGCCGAACAGCAGCCCCAGCAACACGGCCGGCACAAAGGCGATGAACACGTTGAGCGCAAAACGCTGCGCCTGGCGCTCGGTGGGCAAGGCCACCAGCGTGGAGCGGATCTTGGCCCAGTACACCAGGATCACCGCAAAAATGGCGCCCGTCTGGATGGCAATGTCGAACACCTTGGCCTTGGCATCGTCAAACCCCAGCAGCGACCCGGCCAGGATCAGGTGCCCGGTGGAAGAGATGGGCAAAAACTCCGTCAACCCCTCTACGACCCCCATGATGGCGGCCTTGACCAGCAATACAACGTCCACGCGCACTCCTTGCAAATAGGTGCGGGATTATCCGCCGAGGGCTCCTGCCCCTGGCAAAACACCCGCCGCGTTGCATCTAGTGTTGTGTCTCAGAAGTAAGCATCAAATAATCGAGCCTGCAGCGCGAGCGACAGAAGCCAGGATGGTGTCGGCGCTTTTGCGCCACACAAAGGGCTTGGGATCTTGGTTGTGGCGATCGATGTATTCCCGTATGGCTTGCTCCAGCTGAGCAACGCTGGTGTGGGCGCTGCGCTTGATCCACTGCTCACTGATCTGGCTGAAAAAGCGCTCGACCAGATTGAGCCAGGACGCGGAGGTGGGCGTGAAGTGAACGTGGTAGCGGGGATGGGCTGCCAGCCACGCCCGCACTGCCTGCGTCTTGTGCGTGCCGTAGTTGTCCATGATCAGGTGGATGTCTTGTCCGCCCGGCACCTGGGCATCAATGGCTTTGAGGAACTGCAGGAACTCCACGCTGCGGTGGCGACGCTTGAGCTGCCCGATGACTTTGCCAGTGGCCACATCCAGCGCTGCAAACAGCGACGTTGTGCCGTGGCGCTTGTAGTCGTGCGTGCGCGTGCTGGGTTTGCCAAACGTCAGTGGCAATCCCGGCTGAGTGCGATCCAAGGCCTGGATCTGGCTCTTCTCGTCCACGCACAGCACCAAAGCGCGATCCGGTGGTGCCATATACAGCCCCACCACATCGCGCACCTTGTCCACGAAATGGGGATCAGTGGACAGCTTGAAGGTCTCCTGCAAATGAGGCTTCAGACCAAACGCATGCCAGATGCGCTGCACCGTCGCCGGTGATACACCCGTGTGCCG
>DATLGV010000020.1:0-8030 GCA_035540275.1 Acidovorax sp.
CCCCCTCCTCTCTGGAAGGCGACGACGCGGCCGCAGCAGCGGCCAAGGCCGCCGCCCACGCCGCACTCAAGCTCGAAAAGCGCCTGGTGCGCCAGGTCGCCCAGGCCATTGGCGACTTCGGCCTCATCGAAGACGGCGACAAGGTGATGGTGTGCGTGTCGGGCGGCAAGGACAGCTACGCCATGCTGGACGTGCTGCGCATGCTGCAGCAGCGCAACGGCAACCGGTTCGAGCTGGTGGCCGTCAACCTCGACCAGAAGCAGCCCGGCTTTCCAGCCCATGTGCTGCCCGACTACCTGACCCAGGTGGGCGTGCCTTTCCACATCGAAACGCAGGACACCTACAGCGTCGTCAAAGAGCACATCCCCGAGGGCAAGACCATGTGCAGCCTGTGCAGCCGTCTGCGCCGGGGCATTCTGTACCGCGTGGCCGACGAGCTGGGTGCCACCAAGATCGCGCTGGGCCACCACCGCGACGACATGCTGCAGACCTTCTTTTTGAACATGTTCTTCGGCGGCAAGCTCAAGGGCATGCCGCCCAAGGTACAGAGCGACCGGGGCGACCACCTCATCATCCGTCCGCTGGCTTACGTGGCCGAGGACGACCTCATGCGCTGGGCCGAGCACCGCCAGTTCCCCATCATCCCCTGCACCCTGTGCGGCAGCCAGGAGAACCTGCAGCGCAAGCAGATCGGCCAGATGCTGCGCGACTGGCAGCAGCTCTACCCCGGCCGCATCGAGAACATGGCCGTGGCGCTGCGCAACCTGGTGCCCTCGCACTTCATGGACCCGCGCCAGTTCGACTTCAAGGGCCTGGTGCCCAACGGTGTGCAGGACGCGGACGGCGACAAGGCGTTTGATGCCGAAGAGTTCCCAGCACAGGCCATGGGCATGCTCGGCGGCCTGCCCCTGATGCCCCGTTGAACCCGACCCCCGACGATTTTTAGATTGGGCCACCCCATGACCACGCTCAAAGCCCCCGAACTCCTCCTGCCCGCCGGCTCGCTCGACAAGATGCGCGCCGCCTACGACTTTGGCGCTGACGCCGTGTACGCGGGACAGCCGCGCTACTCGCTGCGCGCGCGCAACAACGAGTTCCGCCTGGAGCAGATCAAGCAAGGCATTGACGAGGCCCACGCACGCGGCAAGAAGTTCTTTGTGACCAGCAACCTGATTGCGCACAACGACAAGATCCGCACCTACCTGCGCGACATCGAGCCCGTGATCGACTGCAAGCCTGACGCATTGATCATGGCCGACGCGGGCCTGATCATGATGGTCAAGGAGAAGTGGCCCGAGCAGGTGGTGCACCTCTCGGTGCAGGCCAACACCACCAACTGGGCGGCCGTGAAGTTCTGGCAAAAGATGGGTGTGGAGCGCATCATCCTGTCGCGCGAACTGAGTCTGGACGAGATTGAAAAGATCCGCCAGGAATGCCCCGACATGGAGCTGGAAGTGTTCGTGCACGGCGCGCTGTGCATTGCGTACTCGGGCCGGTGTCTGCTCAGCGGCTACTTCAACCACCGCGATCCCAACCAGGGCACCTGCACCAACGCCTGCCGCTGGAACTACGCCACGCACGACGCCGACATCGACCCCACTACGGGCGAAGCCATTGCGCAGAAGATGGAAGGCGACTTCAACTTCGAGGCCGCGCAGCAAAAGGCAGAGCAATCGTTTGCCTCCACCACCGGCAGCGGCCAGCGCCACCCCAAGGCCGACAAGGTCTACCTGATCGAAGAAGCGGGCCGCCCGGGCCAGCTCATGCCCATCATGGAAGACGAGCACGGCACCTACATCATGAACAGCAAGGACCTGCGTGCGGTGGAGCATGTGGCGCGCCTCACGCAGATCGGTGTCGATTCGCTCAAGATCGAAGGCCGCACCAAGAGCCTGTACTACGTGGCCCGCACCGCCCAGGTGTACCGCCGCGCCATTGATGACGCCGTGGCGGGCCGCCCCTTCAACCCCGAGCTGCTCATCGAGCTGGAAGGCCTGTCCAACCGCGGCTACACCGGCGGCCTGCTCGAGCGCCGCCCCAGCAACGACTACCAGAACTACCTCAGCGGCCACTCGGCCACCCAGCGCAGCCAGTACGTGGGCGAAGTGCTGGGAGCCGAAGGCATCGCCGATGTGGGGCTGTCAGGCGACTGGGTGCAGGTCGAAACCAAGAACCACTTCGCCGTGGGCGACCTCATCGAAGTGGTGCACCCCCGCGGCAACACCACCGTGCGTCTGCAGGAGATGCGCAACGTGGAAGGCCAGCCCGTGCAGGTGGCGCAGGGCAGCCCGGTGCGCGTGTGGATCCCGCTGCCTGCGCGCTTGCGCGGCGCGCTGCTGGCGCGGGTGATCGAATCGCAGCCGCCTGCGGCAGCGCCCGAGCCGGCGTTGGCGGCGTAGCGGCAGCGGTGGGGCGCCGCTACGCCGTGTTGGTCAAAAAATGGCTTCAGCGCTTGGTGGTAAAGCGCTAATAGCTATCGAATTCAGAGCTAATGGCGCCGCAGAGGGCCGGTGCCTGCACCCTGTTCACGTCCGCCGAATCGCTTCAGAATCCGGCATTCCCTCGTCTTGCACCGTATGGCCGGCCCCATCGATTCCTCCCGCAGCGCGCCCCTCTCGCCCGTGGCCCAGTTCCTGGCCGAGGCGGCGTTGCAGCGGCAGACGGCGTTGCTGGGGCTGGACAAACCCAAACCCGCTGCGCCAGCGCCGTTGCCCACTGCAGACCCCAGCGCGCCACCACCCTCCGTCACATCGCCCAGTCCGCCCGGCGGACCGTTGCCCGCACCGGCGGATCAGGCCAGCATCTCGCCCCAGGCGCGTGAACAGTTAGCGGCGGGCTTCGACCCGCGCCGGCCTGGCGGGGCCGATGGCGGCGTACCGGGCACAAGGGGCGACGGCGCTGCGCAGGCTGGTTTGTCACCGGCGCTGCCCCGTGGCGCCACCGCAGCGGCGCCAGGCAATGCGGCCGCACCGGCGACCTCTGCCACGGGCGCGGCAACCTGGCCTGCGTCGGGCCTTGGCACGCCGCTGCTGCGCATGGTCAGCGCGCTGGTGGCGCAGGTGACGGCGCAGGCCGGGGTGCCGCAGCGCGTGGTGGCTGCGCAGCCCTGGCCCATTGGCATGGCGCAGGCGCTGGAGAGCGGCGCGCTGGATGCCGACCAGCCGCCGCTGCAGACCTGGCTGGTGCGCCAGGGCGTGGTGGCGACCCCCGAGGGGCCGCGCGGGCTGGCGCTCACCCTGCGCGCCCCGGTGCCGTGGCTGGCGGCCCAGGCCTCACCTGCTGCAGTGGGCATGGCGGCATTGCCGGCAGGCACGGGTGCCAACGCCAGCGCCAGCGTTGCGGGCGCGCTGCAGGTGCCTTTTGCCGGAGGCGGCCAGGCGCTGCAGTCGGGCGTGATGGCGTTGGTGCTGCAGGGATTGGATGCCACTGCGCCGCGCACCAGCGCGCTGCTGGTGCTGGACTTCCAGCCACAGCTGGCCGCCGCGGTATACGGCCGCGACATGCTGCAGCAGGCCACCGGACGCCTGGACCCGTGGACGCAGATGGCCGTGCTGCAGGCCAGCGGCCAGGTGCCGCGTGAAGAGGAAAAGGCGCGCAACGGTGCCTCGGGCCTGTGCGAGGCGGTGGGCTGCCCCTACGCCGCGCGGGCCGCGTGTGTGCAGCCGTTCTGTCTGGCCATGCGCGGCGTGCTGCTGCCGCAGCCCGTGGGGCCCACGCCCCGGGCTTGAGCGCCCTGCGCCGCCGCCGGAGGAGCAAAAAAAACCCCCAGAGCCGGGTCACGGCATCTGGCGGTTTTGGGGCAGGCCACCGGCGTGATGGGCCGGTGCTTGCTCAGGCTTGCACAGCGTATTGCGCGGAGCTTATGGATACAGGCCGCGCATTTCGCGGGCGTGCAGGATGCGCTGGCAGGCCACGATGAAGGTGGCGGTGCGCAGGCTCACCTTGTGCTCTTGCGCCACCTGCCAGATGCCTGCAAAGGCCTCTTGCATGATGCGCACCAGGCGGGCGTTGATTTCGTCCTCGCTCCAGAAGAAGCTGGAGAAGTCCTGCACCCACTCAAAGTAGCTCACCGTCACGCCGCCGGCGTTGGCGATCACGTCGGGCAGCACCAGCACGCCCTTCTCGGTCAGGATGTCGTCGGCCTCGGTGGTCGTGGGGCCGTTGGCACCTTCGATCACCAGCTTGGCCTTGATCTGGTCCGCGTTGTCCTTGGTGATCTGGCCTTCCAGTGCGGCGGGGATCAGGATCTCGCAATCCACGCCCCAGAACTCCTCGGCCTTCATCACTTCGGCGCCGGCAAAGCCGCCCACGCCGCCACGGGCCTTCACATGCGCCAGCAGCGCGGGCACATCCAGACCCTTGCTGTTGAAGATGGTGCCGGTGTGGTCTTGCACGGCCACCACCTTGGCACCGGCTTCGGCAAACAGCTTGGCGGCAATGCCACCCACGTTGCCAAAGCCCTGCACGGCCACGCGGGCGCCGTCCAGCGCCAGGCCGGTCAGCTTGGCGGCTTCCACGCCCACGGTGAACACGCCCCGGCCGGTGGCTTCGACACGGCCCAGCGAACCGCCCAGGTCCACGGGCTTGCCGGTGACCACGCCGGTGGCGGTGGCACCCACGTTCATCGAGTAGGTGTCCATCATCCAGGCCATGATCTGGCCGTTGGTGTTCACGTCGGGCGCGGGGATGTCCTTGGACGGGCCGATCAGCAGGCCGATCTCGCTGGTGTAGCGGCGCGTCAGGCGCTCCAGCTCACCCATCGACAGCTTCTTGGGGTCCACGCGGATGCCGCCCTTGGCACCGCCGTAGGGCACGTTCACCGCGGCGTTCTTCACCGACATCCAGGCCGACAGGGCCATCACCTCGGACAGTGTCACGTCCTGGTGAAAGCGCACGCCGCCCTTGCCGGGGCCGCGGCTCAGGTTGTGCTGCACGCGGTAGCCTTCGTAGTGGGCGATGGTGCCGTTGTCCAGCTCGATCGGCACGTCCACGATCAGGATGCGCTTGGGGCGCTTGAGCGTTTCCACCCAACGCGCCAGGCTGCCCAGGTAAGGGGTGACGCGGTCCACCTGCTGCAGGTAGTTGCCCCAGGGGCCGAGGTGGTCGGCCTGCAGGTACGAGGGCAGGGGGTGGGATTGTGCGGCGGGGGCGCCGACAGGGTTTGACATGGTGAATTTCCTTGTGGGATCAGTTCAGGCTGCCAAGCTTATGCCGGGCCCGGGACACTGTCCAAGGCCGGTGTGTTCATGGGTTATGCGTCTGATGCATAGATTGCCAAGGCGGCTTTGGATGCTGCGGTGCGGCAATCCGCGAGGGCTGAAACGCGGGCGGCGACCCGGTGCTGCGTGGGCTGCCCCGCCGTGTGTGCGGGCTGCCTGGGGGCCAGGCTATTCGATGCGTATCTGCTGCAGCGCCGGGTCGCCTGGCGGGTAGCGCAGGTCCAGGGCGGTGAGCACCTCGCGCACCAGCGTGGCGATCATCAGGTTGCGGTGCGTCTTGGAGTTGGCGGGCACGATGGTCCACGGCGCCCAGGGCGTGTGCGTGGCGGCCAGCAGCATTTCGTAGGCCTTCTGGTACTGGCTCCACTGCTTGCGCGCCTCGATGTCGCTCATCGAGAACTTCCAGTGCTTGGCCGGGTCGTCCAGGCGCTCTTGCAGGCGTTCGCGCTGTTCGTCGGCGCTGATGTGCAGCATGAACTTGAGCACGATGGTGCCCGTCTCGCTGAGCATGCGCTCAAAGTCGTTGATGTGCGCCAGGCGCTGCTGGTGCTGCCCGGGCGTGATCCAGCCATTCACCACGGGCACCAGCACGTCTTCGTAGTGGCTGCGGTTGAACACCGTGATCTCGCCCGCCTGCGGCACTTGCTGGTGAATGCGCCAGAGGTAGTCGTGCGCCCGCTCGGCCTCGCTGGGCGCCTTCCAGCCCACGGTGTGAACACCCAGCGGGCTCATGCGGCCAAACACGCCCCGGATCGTGCCGTCCTTGCCCGCGGTGTCGGTGCCTTGCAGCACCACCAGCAGCTTGTAGCGCTTGTCGGCGTAAAACAGGTTCTGCAGCGTGTCCAGCTCCTGTGCAATCGATTCGGTGACGGTCTTGTCCTGGAGCTTGTCCCCCAGCGAGAACGGCTTGGCGGACGGATCAAAGTCCTGGAGCGACACCGTGCGGCTGTGCCTGTCCGCCTTGCGCCGCTCGGGCTGGCCGCCGGGCTGGGGGTCAGCGTCGTGTTGCGGCGTGGCCGGCTGCCATTGCGACCAGCGGCGGGCCAGGTCTTGGTTGCTGCTTTGAAACGGGTGGTTCATGCGGGCTCCTTGGGGGCCATGGTAAGCCCGGCGTGCGGGCCCTGTCTTCCCCCCATTCATCAGCGGTCCCTCTTTCCGTCCGCATGCCTTGGGTGCTGCCCGCTTCCTGAATACCGCGCCCGGTTGTCCCGCATCAGCGCCACAAACCGCGCAGCGCCCAGGCCCAGGGGACGTTCCTTGGACCACACCACGTCCACCCACAGCGCGGTGCCGTTGCTCAGGTTCTCGAACGGCATCTCCACCAGCCGCCCCGCCTCGATGCGCGACTGCACCAGCGCGCGCGGCTGCCAGCCCCAGCCCAGGCCGGCTTCGATGAGGCCCAGCGCGGCCAGGTGGTTGTCGGTGCGCCAGTGGTGGCGGGCAAACACAAAGCGGGGGTCGGTCTGTGCCAGGTCGCGGCTGGCCACCACGATCTGGCGCGTGGTGGTCAGGTGCTCCTCGCGCAGCATGGCGTCTGCGGGCGCGGCACCCCGTGCCTGGGCGGTGGCGCGGGCGGCGACCAGTACCGGGTGCTGCGGTGCCATCACGGCCACGAGGGTCTCGGTGCCCACCTCCTGAAAGCCCTCGCGCCCGTCGATGCTGGGCCGCTCGAACACCAGGGCCAGCTGCGCGCGCCCGCTGTGCAGCAGCGCCAGCGCATCCACCTGCGGCGCGGCCAGCACCTCGATCTGCAGCAGCGGGTGCTCTTGCGCCAGTGCCGCCAGCGCCTCGGTCCAGCGCGAGGCCAGCAGTTCGGGCGCAATGGCCAGCGTGAGCCGCTCCTCCAGCCCCTGGGTGAGCGCCAGCGCCTGGGCGTTGAGCTGCTGCAGCTGCCCCGCCAGCAGCCGGGCCTGGGGCTCCAGTGCGCGGGCGGCGGCGGTGGGGCGGGGCTCGCGGCCGCTGCGGTCAAACAGCTGCACATTCAGCTCGGCCTCCAGGTGTGCAATGGTCATGCTCACCGCCGACGGCACGCGCGACAAGGCCCGCGCGGCCGCCGAGAACGAGCCGTGGTCGAGCGCCGCCAGGAACACCTGCACGCTGTCGGAAGAAAAGGCCATGGGCGAAGATCTGTCAGTAAATCTGAAATAAGCTGACTTTATATATCAGCCTGCGGCATATAAAGTTGCCGCATGAATGTTGCTTCGCCTTCCTCCGTGCCCGGCCTGCAGGGCGTTCGCCGCCGTGTGCTGTATGTCACCTTGTACGAGCTGATCGCCATCGTGGTGGCCACCTTCGGGCTGGCGGTGCTCACCGGCCAGAGTGCGGCGCACTCCGGCGTGGCGTCGGTGGCGGCCTCGGTCATTGCCGTGGTGTGGAACCTGGTGTTCAACTGGGCGTTCGAGCGCTGGGAGGCCCGCCAGCCGGTGCGCGGCCGCACCGTGTGGCGCCGCATGGCCCATGCGGTGGGGTTTGAGGGGGGGCTGGTCTTCACCCTGGTGCCCCTGTTTGCCTGGTGGTTTGGCGTGAGCCTTTGGCAGGCCTTTGTGATGGACCTGGCGCTCATCGTGTTTTTCCTCGTCTACACCTTTGTCTTCAACTGGGTGTTTGATCGCGTGTTTGGCCTGCCTGCGTCGGCGCAGCCTGCCGCCGCCTGAGCCGGCAGCCGTTAAAATCGCAGGCTGTCCAAGGAGCGTTGCAGCGGCCCATCCCTTTCCTCACGGGGGCGGTCGTCAGGCTTGGGCACGCGGGGCCCGTGCAAGGCCCCAGCCCCCACCGCAACGACGCTCACCTGTTTTTCTGCTGCCCCTGCAC
>DATLGV010000021.1:0-4792 GCA_035540275.1 Acidovorax sp.
ACACAGGCAGGCGAAAATAGCGCATGCCCCTCATCCCCGACTTCATCGCCCCCACCCGCCACACCGACCCGGCCGATGCGCTGGCCCAGGTGCAGCGCATCTACCAGCAGCAAATCGGCCACCTGCGCGACGCCATGCAGCGCTTTGTGGCGGGCGAGACGCCGGAAGGCCCGGTGCGCGCCTTCTACCCGTTCGTTCGGGTGCACACCACCACCGTGGCACGGGCGGACACCAAGCTGGCCTACGGCTTTGTGGAAGGCCCTGGGCGCTACGAGACCACCCTCACCCGGCCCGACCTGTTTGCCAGCTACTACGCCGAGCAATTCCGCCTGCTGCGCGCCAGCCACAACGTGGAGCTGGAAGTAGGCACCAGCAGCCACCCCATCCCGATCCATTTTTCGTTCGCCGAGCACGACCACATCGAAGGCACGCTGACCCCCGCCCGCCGCATGCTGATGCGCGACGTGTTCGACCTGCCCGACCTGGCCGCCATGGACGACGGCATTGCCAACGGCACCTGGCAGGCCGCGCCGGGCGAGGCGCAGCCGCTGTCGCTGTTCACCGCGCCGCGCGTGGACTATTCGCTGCACCGCCTGCGCCACTACACGGGCACGGCGCCCGAATGGTTCCAGAACTTTGTGCTGTTCACCAACTACCAGTTCTACATCGACGAATTCGTGCGCCTGGGCCACGCCGAGATGGCCAGGCCCGACAGCGAATACATCGCCTTCATCGAGCCCGGCAACGTAGTCACCCGCCGCGTGGGGCTGGGGGCCGAGGCGGGCGATGAGCTGGGCGCCGCCCCGCCCCGCCTGCCGCAGATGCCCGCCTACCACTTGGTGCGCAAGGACGCGAGCGGCATCACCATGGTCAACATCGGCGTGGGCCCGGCCAACGCCAAGACCATCACCGACCACATCGCCGTGCTGCGCCCCCATGCCTGGATGATGCTGGGCCACTGCGCGGGCCTGCGCAACAGCCAGCAGCTGGGCGACTACGTGCTGGCCCACGCCTATGTGCGCGAGGACCATGTGCTGGACGAAGAGCTGCCCCTGTGGGTCCCCATCCCGGCGCTGGCCGAGATCCAGCTCGCGCTGCAGCAGGCGGTGGCCGATGTCACGCAGATCAGCGGCGCGGACCTGAAGCGCGTGATGCGCACCGGCACCGTGGCCAGCACCGACAACCGCAACTGGGAGCTGCTGCCCGACAACACGCCCCAGCGCCGCTTCAGCCAGAGCCGTGCCGTGGCGCTGGACATGGAAAGCGCCACCATCGCCGCCAACGGCTTCCGCTTTCGCGTGCCCTACGGCACCCTGCTGTGCGTGAGCGACAAGCCCCTGCATGGCGAGATCAAGCTGCCCGGCATGGCCAACCACTTCTACCGCGAGCGTGTGGACCAGCACCTGCGCATCGGCATGCGCGCCATCGAGATCCTGCGCAAGGGCGGCGTGGACCGCCTGCACAGCCGCAAGCTGCGCAGCTTTGCCGAAGTGGCGTTCCAGTAGTCGCCCATGGCAGCACACGCCCGACTCCCGGTGTCCCCCCCGATGACAGCCCGATGACACTGGACTTCGTCACCCTGATGACCGTGATGGCGGCCAACCTGTTCATGATCTCGGCCGTGCTGCCCCTGATCATGGGGCGGGACGTGAGCCGCGCTGCGCGTTACGTGCAGGCCAGCCTGCTGCTGCAGGCGGTGGGCTGGGCAGCCATCATTGCCTCTTCGTCGCTGTGGGACCAGGCCCTGTCCACCACGGCCATTGCGTGCCAGGCCGCTGCGCAATGGGCGCTGTACTGCGCCCTGGAGGAATGGCTGGGCCCGCGACCGCTGCGGCGCACCCTGCTGGTGCTGGTGGTAGCGACGCCGCTGGGCTACACGCTCGGCTTCGACCACTACGCGTGGCGCGTGGGCTGGGCCAACGGCTTGCTGGCGGCCACGCTCTGCGTGGCGGCACGCGCCACGCAGGCCCCGCTGTTGCCAGCCGACAGCCGGTGGCGCCACCTGCTGCTGGGCTGCCTGCTGACTTCGGCCGCCTTCACGCTGGCGCGTGGCCTGCTGGGCGCGTTCACTGACCAGTACCCCAGTTTCCGCACGCCCCATCCGGTGAACCTTGCTGCGGCCGTGGTCACCAATGTCAGCCTGGTACTGGGCACGGTGGCGGTGCTGGTGGCCTGGCGCTACGAAGCCGAGCAAAAGCTGCGCACCCTGGCCATGACCGACGGCCTCACCGGGCTGCTGAACCGACGCGGCTTCACCGCGCAGGGCGAAAACCTGCTGGCGCATGCTGCGCGCCACCGGCTGCCCGTCACGGCCCTGATGCTGGACCTGGACCATTTCAAGCAGATCAATGACACGCACGGACACGATATGGGCGACCGTGCCCTGCAGCTGTTTGCCCGGCTGCTGCACGACACCCGCCGCGGCGGCGACCTGATCGCCCGCCTGGGCGGCGAGGAGTTCGGCGTACTGCTGCTGCACAACGCCGCGCCCGCCGGGCTTGTCTTCGACCAGCGCCTGCGGCATCGCCTGCATGAGGCCAGTGCCGCGGAACTGGGTTTCGTTCTCGACTACAGCGCCGGCATGGCGCCGTCCCAGCCCGGCAAGTCGTCGCTCCCGGCGCTGATGGCCCGGGCCGACGAGGCGCTCTACAACGCCAAAGCCGCGGGCCGGGGCCGCCTGGTGGCCGCGGGCTGAGCCCGAGCCTCCAGCCCTCGTTTGCTATGCATCCAATAGCATCCAACGCTTGTTTCAAAAGCGCTTTGCACCCATTGGGCACCCCAAAACGCCGCACCACCTTCGCACGCCGCACATCACCCACAATCGGCAGATGACCGCACTCTTTGAAGCCCTGCACCTGCGCAAGCGTTATGGCGAGACCACGGTGGTGGACGACGTGTCCTTTGCCATTGCTCCGGGCGAGTGCCTCGGGGTCATCGGCCCCAACGGCGCAGGCAAGACGACCACCATCCGCATGTGCCTGGGCCTGGCGTCGCCCGACGGTGGTGAAGTGCATTTCACGCCCCAGCCCGGCACCGCGCCGCTGCACATGCCCCGCGATGCGCTGGCCATCAAGGCGCAACTGGGCGTGGTCACCCAGTTCGACACGCTGGACCCGGACTTCACCTGCGCCGAAAACCTGCGCGTGTTCGGCCGCTATTTCGGCCTGAAGGGCCCGGTGATGGACGAGCGTGTGCCCCGGTTGCTGGAGTTCGCAGCCCTCACCCACAAGGCCGATGCCAAGCCGGGCGAGCTGTCCGGCGGCATGAAGCGGCGCCTGTCGCTGGCCCGGGCCCTGGTCAACAACCCGCGCCTGCTGCTGCTGGACGAGCCCACCACGGGCCTGGACCCGCAGGCCCGCCACCTGATGTGGGAGCGGCTGCAACTGCTGCTGCAGCAGGGCAAGTCGATTTTGCTGACCACCCATTTCATGGACGAGGCCGAGCGCCTGTGCTCACGCCTGCTGGTGCTGGACCACGGCCGCAAGATCGCCGAAGGCCGCCCGCGCGAGCTGATCGCCCAGCACCTGGAACCCGATGTGGTGGAGGTGTTTGGCGTGGGCGCCGTGCAGATGGCCGAAGACGCCGCGCTGCGCTCCCTGGCCGCCCGCGTGGAGGTCAGCGGCGAGACCGTGTTTTTCTATACCCAGAACGCCCAGCCCCTGCTGCAGGCCCTGGGACAGCAGGCTCACCTGCGCACGCTGCACCGGCCAGCGAACCTGGAAGACCTGTTCCTCAAGCTGACAGGACGGCAGATCAGGGAAGACGGCTGAAACTGGCGCAGCCCAGGCCAGGGCACCCGCGCAAGGGACGCCCCGCAGCGCTGGGTGCGTCCCCCTGCAGGGGAAGGCGCGCAGCGCCAGGGGGTGTTACGGTTTGCGCGGCTTGACCTTGCTCGCGGCCAGCTTGGCGTTGGTGCGTGCCGTCTCCACGTCGGCCGCGCGCGCAAGCGCCACGCCCATGCGGCGCTTGGCAAGACTCTCGGGCTTGCCGAACAGGCGCAGGTCGGTGTCCGGCACACGCAGGGCGTCTTCCACGCCTTCGAACACGATGCCCGCGGCATCCACGCCGCCATAGACCACCGCGCTGGCGCCGGGGTTGCGCAGGCGGGTGTCCACCGGCAGGCCCAGGATGGCGCGGGCATGCAGCTCGAACTCGCTCTGGTGCTGGGTGCACAGCGTGACCAGGCCGGTGTCGTGCGGGCGGGGGCTCACTTCGCTGAAGCAGACCTGGTCGCCCTTCACGAACAGTTCCACGCCGAACAATCCCTGGCCACCCAGGTTGTCGGTGACGGCCTTGGCGATCTGGCGCGACTTGTCGAGCGCCGCCGGGTGCATGGGCTGGGGCTGCCAGCTTTCCACGTAGTCGCCACTGACCTGCACATGGCCGATGGGGTCGCAGAAATGGGTTTCGATCTGGCCGTTGGCCCCCACGGCGCGCACCGTGAGCTGGGTGATTTCGTAGTCGAAGTCGATGAAGCCCTCGACGATCACGCGGCCGTGGCTCACGCGGCCGCCAGCCATGGCGTAGTCCCAGGCCTTCTTCACGTCGTCAGGGCCGTCGATCTTGCTCTGTCCCTTGCCGGAGCTGCTCATCACGGGCTTGACGATGCAGGGGTAGCCGATGCCAGCATCAATCGCGGCCTGCAGCTCTTCGAGCGAATTGCAGAATTGGTACGGGCTGGTGGGCAAGCCCAGGGTTTCGGCGGCCAGCACGCGGATGCCTTCGCGGTCCATGGTCAGGCGCGCGGCGCGGGCGGTAGGGATCACGCGCACGGTGCCGGCGGCCTCCAGCT
>DATLGV010000022.1:0-3530 GCA_035540275.1 Acidovorax sp.
AGACAGATCTGGAAGAGGGCGACCTGGTGGACCTGCAGCTGGGCCGCTACTGGATCGTGGGCAAGGACGGCAATGCGCTGACCACCGGGCAGCGCCCCGTGCGCACCGTGCAGGCCCACAGCGGCGCGGCCGAGCTGGGGCCGTATCGCCACTACATGCAAAAGGAAATCTTCGAGCAGCCCCGCGCGATTGCCGACACGCTGGAAGGCCTGGCCGGCATCGTGCCCGAGCTGTTTGATGGTGCAGGCCAGCATGGCGAGCCCGGCGCGGCTGCCTGGCGCGTGTTCAAGGACATCGACAACGTGTTGATCCTGGCCTGCGGCACCAGCTATTACAGCGGCTGCACCGCCAAATACTGGCTCGAAGAAATCGCGGGCATTCCCACCCAGGTCGAAGTGGCCAGCGAATACCGCTACCGCACCAGCGTGCCCAACCCGCGCACCCTGGTCGTCACCATCAGCCAAAGCGGCGAAACCGCCGACACCCTGGCCGCGCTGCGCCACGCGCAATCCCTGGGCATGCAGCACACGCTCACCATCTGCAACGTCGCCACCAGCGCCATGGTGCGCGAATGCAAGCTCGCCTACATCACCCGCGCCGGGGTCGAGATCGGCGTGGCCAGCACCAAGGCCTTCACCACGCAGCTGGCGGGCCTGTTCTTGCTGACGCTGGCCCTGGCGCAAAGCAAGGGCCGCCTGAGTGAAGAGCAGGAGGCTGCACACCTCAAGGCCATGCGCCACCTGCCCGTGGCCCTGCAGGCCGTGCTGGCGCTCGAACCCCAGCTCATCAGCTGGGCTGAAGACTTTGCGCGCATGGAAAACGCGCTCTTTCTGGGCCGAGGGCTGCATTACCCCATCGCGCTGGAGGGCGCGCTCAAGCTCAAGGAAATCAGCTACATCCACGCTGAAGCCTACCCGGCCGGTGAACTCAAGCACGGCCCCCTGGCCCTGGTGACCAGCGCCATGCCGGTGGTGACGGTGGCGCCCAACGACGCCCTCCTGGAGAAGCTCAAGAGCAACATGCAGGAAGTCCGCGCCCGTGCGGGTGTGCTGTACGTGCTGGCCGATGGCGACACCCGCATCGAAAGCAGTGAGGGCATCCACGTGATTCGCATGCCCGAGCACTACGGCGCATTGAGCCCACTGCTGCATGTCGTGCCGCTGCAGCTGCTTGCGTACCACACGGCCTGTGCGCGGGGGACGGATGTGGACAAGCCCCGCAACTTGGCCAAGAGCGTTACTGTGGAGTGAGCTGTCGAACACCCCGTTTTTTACCAACAACTGACTGATCGATTGGCCAGTTGTTGTTTGCTTTGTGACGCCTCGCCGGTCAGTGTTCAAACCACTGTGCTGAACGCGGGACCGCTGTGATTGCAAGTCAGGGATTGCAATACGCGCAGTGGCGAGGATCTGCCAATGCCCGCGTGGCTTTGCTCATTCTGGACTGGTATTCGCAGCGTGGGCACGACCACACCTCAGCGCGGCAGGATGCGGTAGGCCGTCCGCAGGCAGAGCAGGTAAGCCCCGGTATGCGTTCGGTGACCCAGTAACCCGGGGCGTTGCAGGCTGGGCAGTTCGACTGCAGTCGCTGCAGCAAGTCCTGCGCAGCTTGCTCGATGAGGCGCATGCGGGTGGGGTTGGCAAAGGCCCTCAGGTCCGTCTCCACAAAGACCTGGCGGTTGCGGGCCTGGGCTTGGCAGGCGTCGAAGCAGTGCCGCAGCCGGTCCCAGTCCGCGATGCCTTTGTGCATGCGGGTGTCGTCCTGGCTCTCCGGGCGCATCACCAGCTGTTGCTGCGGGAAGCCCTCGCGCTGCGCAAATGCCTCCACGGCACTCCAGTTATCGCTCAGCAGGTGCCCGCTGCGCGCAGGCCCTTGTGCCATGCCGACGACTTCGATGCCCATGCGGTCGTCCAGCCAGGCGATCAGCTCCACGTTCCAGGGCACCATTCCTGTGAACGGATCGGGACCAAAGCTGCCCTCGCTGGCCAGGCCGGCATCGAGGCCGGAGAGCTCCATGCCCTTGCGGGCTTTGCGCCGTGCTGCATCCAGTTGCGAGCCCGCACGTGCCGTTTCGCGGGTGAAGGTGCCCAGCAGGTCGGTATCGAACCCGCTGACATGTTCAATCGTGCAACCCAGACCCGGCTCCAGCGCGGGCGCGATGACCCGCTCCTTGCCATGCTGGGTCAGCAAGGCGATGCGGCGGTCTGCATAGGGGCGTGCACTGGGGTGCATCACCAGTTCTCCGTGTGCAGCGGCTCCCAGAGACCCTGGTCATAGCGCATCAGGTCGGTGCCTTCCCACCGCCAGAGGTGCAGCCACCCGTGGTCCACCAGTTGCTTGACGACGGCATGTTGATGGATCACTGCGTCGATGGATGGGCGGGGCGCATCAATCACCACGGTCAGCCTCAGTGGTTCGTGCAACCAGCGCTTGCCGTCGTGCACCGACTGCTGCGACAGGCCGATGCGCAGATCACCGCCGTTGCCTTCAAAGACGCCGATGTGTCCGCCCACCACGTTGTGCAGCACCTTGTTGCCACTCCCCAGGCGTGTGGGGGCGCAGGTGGATGCGTGGTACTGCCAGTTGATCCAGTGGGTGACCAGCATGGGCGCGGTCATGAGCGCTTCCAGCAGGCTGCCGTCGGGGTCTCTTTGGGCGTCATAGTCGTGCAGAAAGCTGCGTCCTTGTAGCGCAGCGCCCAGCGTCCTGTGCCGGGGTGCGATGACGAAGGCTGCGTTGCCCGCCAGGCCCCATTCCGGGCGCGTCTGGGCGCCATCGTTGGCGCGCCTTCGCAATTGCTTCAGCAAATCGTCGTGCGGTGTCCGTGGGTCGATGTGCAGGTGCGGTGCTCGTTCTCTGCGGACCTGGTCACTGGCATGGTGTAGCACCGGCTGCAGGCTGTCCCACCGTTGGCGAGCGGCTGGGGGCAGCAGGTCCAGGTCAAAGCCCTCGATTTCATCGGTGGTGGTGTTGTGCAGTGCGGCCACGAAGGCCGTGGATTCCGGAATGGTGATGCCTTGTTCACTCAGGCCCGTGCGCACGGCAGGCTCGTTCAGCAGTTGCGCCAGGCTGCGGGCGCTGACTTCGCCGGTCTGGCCGCAGCAGGCGCCGCAGTCCAGCGCTGCAGCATGGGCGTTGTTGGCCGATTGGCTGCCATGCCCCACCAGCAGCACCAGGGGTGCCAGATCACCGTCCAGCCCCATGGAGCGCAGCACCCGCGCTGCCAGCGACACCTTGGCGCCGATGTCCAGCCCCGTGAGCTGGGGCCGGCACAGGGGGCGATAGCGCGCAGGCAGGCCTTCCAGTGCATCGTTGGCCCTGGCTTGCCGGGAGGGCCGCAGCCATTGGCCCAGCTTGCCCGCATAGCCCACGCCCGCCGCTTCAACGAACGAGAACGCCGCACCCGGCCAGCGGCTGGCGGACAGCCATTGGTCGGCCAGCGCAAAGCGCCTGGAGCGTGCGTGGATCGCTGCTTCTTGTAGCGTCGCATCGGTCTTCAACGCGCCCGCAGTGGATGGCACGATGCAGTC
>DATLGV010000023.1:0-4095 GCA_035540275.1 Acidovorax sp.
ATCTTGATGAGCATGTCGGCCAGATCGGGGATCTCAGGCTCCTGCGCGGCGTTCTCGAGGATGGTCTCGCCTTCGGCCAGCGTCGCGGCCATGAGCAGGTTTTCAGTACCCGTCACGGTCACCATATCGGTCGTGATGCGCGCGCCTTGCAGGCGTTTCTGTCCCTTGGGCAGCTTGGCCAGGATGTAGCCGTGCTCGACCGTGATCTCGGCGCCCATGGCCTGCAGGCCCTTGATGTGCTGGTCCACGGGGCGCGAGCCGATGGCGCAGCCGCCGGGGAGGGAGACCGTGGCCTCACCGAAACGCGCCAGCAACGGCCCCAGGGCCAGCACCGAGGCGCGCATGGTCTTGACCAGCTCGTAGGGGGCTTCAGGGGTGCTCAGCGCGCTGGCGTCAATGCGCACGGTGCCGTCATCGGCCCGCTCGGCGGCCACGCCCATGTTGCGGATGAGCTTGAGCATGGTGCTCACGTCCTGCAGCTGGGGCACGTTGAGCAGGGTCACGGGATCGGCGGTGAGCAGGGCGGCACACAACTCCGGCAAGGCGGCGTTCTTGGCGCCGGAGACCAGCACCTCGCCTTGCAAGCTGCGTCCGCCGCGGATCAGGAGTTTGTCCATCTCAAATCACAGGAATAGGGATAAAAAGTGCCGCTTGCGCCAGTAAAACATGCGCCAGCAGCTATCAAAAAGTGAGCACTCAGACGCTACTGCGCCTGGGCGGCCCATTCGGCCGGGGTGAAGGTCTTCATCGACAGCGCATGCACTTCGTCGGTGTGCATTTTCGCGCCCAGCGTGGCGTACACGCGCTGGTGGCGCTGGATGGCGCGCTTGCCCTCGAACTCGGCCGAGACGATGGTGGCGTACCAATGGCGGCCATCGCCTTCGAGCGTGATGTGTTCGCAGGCCAGGCCCGCGGTGATGAGGTCTTTGAGTTGGTCAGCGGTCATGGTGGGGCGCTCGGGATCAATGAGGACTGACGCAAATCGCGATGCAACAACCGCCTCGCCCTGGAGGGGAGCGCTTGCCTGAACCTTGTTTTGCGTAAGTCATGTCAGTTACGGATTTTGTAGCCCGTGCGCAGCAGGTGCACGGCCAGCGCGCTCACGGCCAGCCAGGCCGCGCCCACGATGCCCAGGCTGAGCCAGGGCGAGGTGTCGCTCTGGCCGAAGAAGCCGTAGCGGAAGCCGTCGATCATGTAGAAGAACGGGTTGAGGTGGCTCACGGCCTGCCAGAACGGCGGCAGCGACTGGATCGAATAGAACACGCCCGACAGGAAGGTCATGGGCACGATGATGAAGTTCTGGAACGCGGCCATCTGGTCGAACTTGTCGGCCCAGAGTCCCGCAATCAACCCCAGCGTGGCCAGCAGCGCCGCGCCCAGCAGGGCGAAGGCCAGAATCCACAGCGGCGCCGCAAACTCGGGCCGGGCAAACGCGAGGGTGACAACGAACACGCCCAGTCCCACCACCAGCCCGCGCACCACGGACGAGCCCACATAGGCCACAAACCAGGCCCAGTGCGACAGCGGCGTGAGCAGCACAAACACCAGGCTGCCCATGATCTTGCTCTGGATCAGGCTGGACGAGCTGTTGGCGAACGCGTTCTGCAACACGCTCATCATCACGAGACCCGGCACGAGGAAGGCCGTGTAGCTGATGCGGTCGTAGACCTTGACGTGATCTTCGAGCACATGGCCGAAGATCAGCAGGTACAGCACCGCGGTGAGCACGGGGGCCGCGACGGTCTGGAAGCTGACCTTCCAGAAGCGCAGCACTTCTTTGTAAAAGAGGGTTTGCCAGCCGGTCATCGTTGTGCCCCCACGCTCGGCACTGCCGTGTCCTCGCTGCCCCCCAAGGGGGCCGCGCCTTGCTTGGGGCGGCCCGGCGCTGCGGCGGACGCGCCCCCCTCCAGCGGGATGTGGGAAGCCGATGTGCCCGACATGACTTGCAGGAACACATCCTCCAGATCGGGCCGGCGAATCTCCATGTCCTGCACCTCGACCCCGGCCACGCGCAACGCAGCCAAGTGGTTTTCAATCTCTGCCGCGTCGTGGGCGGGCAACTGGACGATGCGGCCGGTCACCCGCGCCACGGCAGCCAGCGCGGGCGGCAGGGCCGTGTCGGTCTTGAACTGCAGCACGCTGCCCGAGGCGGCCTTGAGCAATTCGCTGGTGCGGTTGAGCGCCACCACCTGCCCCGCCTTGAGCATCGCAATGCGGCCGCACAGGGCTTCGGCCTCTTCGAGGTAGTGGGTGGTCAGCAGCACAGTGTGCCCTTCCTTGTTCAGGCGGGCGATGAAGTGCCACAGGGTCTGGCGCAGCTCCACGTCGACACCGGCCGTGGGTTCGTCGAGCACGATGATGGGCGGCTTGTGCACCAGCGCCTGCGCCACCAGCACGCGGCGCTTCATGCCGCCCGAGAGCTGGCGCATGTTGGCGTTGGCCTTGTCGGCCAGGCCCAGGTTCTCGAGCAGCTCGTCGATCCAGGCGTCGTTGTTCTTCACGCCGAAGTAGCCCGACTGGATACGCAGCGCCTCGCGCACGTTGAAAAAGGGGTCGAACACCAGCTCTTGCGGCACGATGCCCAGCTTGCGGCGGGCATCGGCGTACTGGGCCTGCACGTCGCTGCCCTTCACCAGCACGCGGCCGCTGGTGGCACGCGCCAGGCCGGCCAGGATGCTGATCAGGGTGGTCTTGCCAGCACCATTGGGGCCGAGGAGTCCGAAGAACTCGCCCTCCTCGATGTCCAGGTTGACCTGGTTCAGTGCCTGGAAGGGGCCTTTGGGCGTGGCAAAGGTCTTGGAGATGGCTTGGAAGGAGACTGCGGGCATGAAGCCTTCGATTTTAAGGCCTCAGCCCCATGCGGGCAGGCGTGCGCTTCAATGGCCCTTGGCGGGCCCTACGGCGCGGCGACCAGCAGCACATCCACCCCGTACAACCCTGCCATGCCCGCCAGACCAGCAGGCATGCCTTGCACGGCAAACTGCTTGCCCTCGGACAGGGCTTCACGCCGGCATTCGAGCAGTACGGCGAGGGCCGAGGTGTCGAACACCGTCAGCGCATGGGCGTCCACCACCACCGCGCTGTCGCGGTGCACCCGCAGGCCCTGCTTGAGCATGTGCAGGCAGGCGGTGGCCTGGCGGTGGGTGAGTTCGGGGGGCAGCACCAGCATGGCGAGGGGGCGGTCAGCCCTTGGCGGTGCCTGCATTGGTCTTGTTGCGGGCGGCCAGGGTGTCGATCAGGCCCTCAATGCCCTTGGCATTGATCTCCTGCGCGAACTGGCCGCGATAGGTTTCCACCAGCCAGACGCCGAGCACATTCAGGTTGTAGATCTTCCAGCCCGCGCCATCGCCCGGGGTCTTTTCGAGGCGGTAGTCGAGCTGGATGGGGTCGCCCCGGCCCACGATCTCGGTGCGCACCAGCACATCCTTGTCTTCGGCGGCCGCGCGCAGGGGTTTGACCTGGATGGTCTGGTCATTGACCTGGGCCAGCGCACCGGCATAGGTGCGCACCAGCAGGATCTTGAACTCGTCCTGCAGGCGTTTTTGCTGCTCGGGAGTGGCCTGGCGCCAGCCCGGGCCCACGGCAGCAGCCGTCATGCGGCGGAAGTTGACGTTGGGCATCACGGTTTTATCGACCAGGGCGATCACCTTGCTCAGGTCTCCGGCCTGGATGGCCTTGTCGGACTTCACCGTGTTGAGCACCTCGGCGGACAGCCGCTTGATCAGCGCGTCGGGCGCCTCGTCAGCCGCCAGGGCAGACAGTGGCAGGCTGAACGCGGCACTGGCTGCAATGCAAAGGCCGGCACGGCCCAGGGAACGTCGGTTCATCATCTTCTTGGCTTTCATCGGTGCGGGCTTGTGCCCGTCAAATCATTGTGGCGGTGTGGGCCCACTGGCGTGCGTCGCAGCGGTTGCGGGTTGCAAGCAAGTGCAACAGCGCCAGGCCCCGGCCAGGCAGGCATCAGCGGTCAGGCTCCTCCGGCAGCACACCATTGCTGGCGCCGCCGTCGTCATTGCCGTCTGCGTTCTGCACATCGCCCGCGTGGCTGCGTACCTGCAGATACACATCGCGCGTAAAGCTGTACTTGTCCAGGGC
>DATLGV010000024.1:0-4115 GCA_035540275.1 Acidovorax sp.
GCCCCCAGGTGCGACACGGCGGCCTGCGCAATCATGGCGAAGTGCTCGGACTGCGGGCCGCGCAGCGCCAGGGCGGTGGGGGCACCCACCAGCTCAAACCACTCGGCCCATTGGGTGGGGCGTGTGCTTTGCTGCAGCAGCACCACACGGGTCAGGTCTTGCGGGGTGCGGATGTGGTGGCGGTCGCGGTAGGTGGGGCTGCACACGGGCACGGTTTCTTCGTGCATCAGGTATTCGCACACGGCGCCCGCCCAGTGCGGCGTGCCGAAGTGGATGGCGGCATCAAACGGCGTGCCCGCAAAGTCAAACGGCTCGGTGCGGGCCGAGAAGTTGACCATGGCCTCGGGGTGCAGCGCCATGAAGCCACCCAGGCGCGGGATGAGCCAGCGCGTGCCCAGCGTGGGCAGCACGGCCAGGTTGAGCAGGCCGTCGGTGCTGGAAAACGCCATGGCTTTCTGTGTGCTGGCCGACAGCTGCTGCAGCAGGTTTTGCACATCGGCCGCGTAGACGCGGCCCGCGTCGGTGAGCACCACGCGCTGGCGCACGCGGTGGAAGAGGGCGGTGCCGATCTGTTCTTCCAGCTGGCGGATCTGGCGCGACACCGCGCTTTGGGTGAGGTGCAGCTCCTCGGCCGCGCGCGACACGCTCTGGTGGCGGGCAGCGGCCTCAAAGGCCAGCAGGTCGGCGGTGGAGGGCAGAAAGGTGCGGCGCAACAGGGGCATGTGGGCAGAACGCGTAAATCATGCGCTGAGGGAATGACGCTCGTTGGCAGCCTGTGCACTGTTTTCGGTTGCAGCGCCTATGCAGTCAAGGTTGGCGGTGCTGCAATTCTGAGGCACTTCATTCCGAATTGTGATCAAGTAGTTCCATTTTTTTGCTATCCACTGTGGCGGGATTGGCGGATATTGGCGCATTCGCGGTGCAGGTTCTCTTGCGCTGTTCCATTTCTCGGCACCTCTTCACCTCTGCGAGCCGCCATGTCTGCCACCCCTGCCGCCACCCCTGTTGTTACACCGCTCCTGTCCGAAGTCGATCAACTGCTGCAACGCCTGGGCGTGCCCCGCGCGGCGTACACCGGCGGCGCGCTGGCAGCCCGTTCGCCCATCACGGGCGAGATGCTGGCCCAGGTGCCGCAGCACAGCGCGGCCGACGCCACGGCCGCCATCGGCCGCGCGCATGCGGCCTTTTTGGCGTGGCGCAATGTGCCCGCACCGCGCCGGGGGGAGCTGGTGCGCCTGCTGGGCGAAGAGCTGCGCGCCGCCAAGGCAGACCTGGGCCTGCTGGTGACCATCGAGGCGGGCAAGATCCCGTCCGAAGGCTTGGGCGAGGTGCAGGAGATGATCGACATCTGCGACTTTGCCGTGGGCCTGTCGCGCCAGCTGTACGGCCTGACGATTGCCACCGAGCGCCCCGGCCACCGCATGATGGAAACCTGGCACCCGCTGGGCGTGTGCGGCGTGATCTCGGCCTTCAACTTCCCCGTGGCCGTGTGGTCGTGGAACGCCGCGCTGGCGCTGGTGTGTGGCGATTCGGTGGTGTGGAAGCCGTCGGAAAAGACCCCGCTCACCGCCCTGGCCACGCACGCGATTGCGCAGCGTGCCATCGCACGCTTTGGCGCCGATGCCCCCGAAGGCCTGCTGGAGCTGATCCTGGGCCAGCGCGACATTGGCGAGGTGCTGGTGGATGACGCCCGCGTGCCCGTGCTGTCGGCCACCGGCTCCACCGCCATGGGCCGGGCCGTGGGCCCGCGCCTGGCAGCGCGTTTTGCACGCGGCATCCTGGAGCTGGGGGGCAACAACGCGGCCATCGTGGCGCCTACGGCCGACCTGAATCTGGCCCTGCGCGGCATCGCGTTTGCCGCCATGGGCACGGCAGGCCAGCGCTGTACCACGCTGCGCCGCCTGTTTGTGCACGAAAGCATTTACGACCAGCTGGTGCCCCAGCTGGCCAAGGTGTACGCCAATGTGCAGGTGGGCGACCCGCGCACCGCGGGCACGCTGGTGGGCCCGCTGATCGACCGCCTGGCCTTTGACGGCATGCAAAAGGCGCTGGAGCAAAGCCGCGCGCTGGGCGCCACGGTGCATGGCGGCGCCCGCGTGGAAGGCGTGGGCGGTGCCGATGCGTACTACGTGCGCCCTGCGCTGGTCGAACTGCAAAAGCACGAAGGCCCCGCGCTGCACGAAACCTTTGCGCCCATCCTGTACGTGGTGCGTTACAGCAGCATCGACGAAGCCATTGCCATGAACAACGCCGTGGGCGCGGGCCTGTCGTCGTCCATTTTCACGCTCAATGTGCGCGAGGCCGAGCAGTTCATGTCAGCCGCCGGTTCGGACTGTGGCATCGCCAATGTCAACATCGGCCCCAGCGGCGCCGAGATTGGCGGAGCGTTTGGCGGCGAGAAGGAAACCGGCGGTGGCCGCGAGGCGGGATCGGACAGCTGGAAGGCCTACATGCGCCGTGCCACCAACACGGTGAACTACTCCACCGCACTGCCGCTGGCGCAGGGCGTCCAGTTTGACGTGTGATGCCCATCGTCATCATCGGCGGTGGCGTCATCGGCAGCGCCATTGCGTATTTCCTCACGCTGCAGCAGCCGGGCTGCGAAGTGGTGGTGGTCGAGCGCGATCCGACCTACGCGCGGGCGTCGTCGGCGCTGTCGGCCAGTTCCATCCGCCAGCAGTTTTCTACCGACATCAACATCCAGGTCTCGGCATTTGGCATCGGCTTTCTGCGCAACGTGGGCCAGCTGCTGGCGTGCCATGGCGACGCGCCCGATATTGGTCTGCAGGAGGGCGGCTACCTGTACCTGGCCACCCAGGCGGGTGAGGCCACGCTGCGCGAGAACCATGCGCTGCAAAAGCAGCACGGCGCCGATGTGGCGCTGCTCAGCCCGCAGCAACTGGCCGAGCGCTTTCCGTGGCTGGCGTTGCAGAACGTGGTGCTGGGCTCGCTGGGCCTGTCGGGCGAGGGCTGGTTTGATGGCTACCTGCTGCTGACGGCCTTGCGCAAAAAGGCGCAGAGCCAGGGCGTGCGCTACGTGGCCGATGAGGCCGTGGGGCTGGATACGGTCGTCAGCGATGGCGTGCTGCATGTGAACGCGGTACGCCTGCACAGCGGTGCGGTGCTGCCCTGCCGCTATGCCGTGAATGCGGGTGGCCCGTGGGCGGCTGCCATTGCGGGCTGGGCGGGCATTGACCTGCCGGTGGTGGGCAAGCGCCGTACGGTGTTTCACCTGGCCAGCCCGGCTGCGTTGCCGGGCTGCCCGCTGCTCATCGACCCCAGCGGCATCTGGCTGCGGCCCGAGGGCAAAGGCTTCATCTGCGGCTTTGCGCCGGATGCGGACAACGACGCCGACTTTGCCCCGCTGGAGCCCGAATACGCGGCGTTCGAGGACCACATCTGGCCCACGCTGGCCGAGCGCATCCCCGGCTTTGAGGCGCTGCGCATGCAGGGCGCCTGGGCGGGCTACTACGAGATGAACACCTTTGACCACAACGCGCTGGTGGGCCCGCACGCCGCCTGCGACAACCTGGTGTTTGCCAACGGCTTCTCTGGCCACGGTCTGCAGCAGTGCCCTGCCGTGGGGCGCGGCCTGGCCGAGTGGATGCTGACCGGCCGTTACCAGAGCCTGGACTTGTCACCCCTGTCCATCGAGCGCCTTGCGCGCCAACAGCCGCTGCTCGAAAAGAACGTGATCTGAGCTTCGCTCTTTTTCTCAACCTGCCATCCACCACACACAAGGAGACAACGATATGGCATCTTTCCGCAAGGCAACACTCACTGCGCTGGCCGCAGGGCTGGCACTCGCATGCATGGCATGGGCCCCGGCGCATGCCCAGGCCCCGGCGACCAGCACGCTCGACAAGATCAAGGCGTCGGGCAAGGTGGTGCTGGGCGTGCGCGAAACTTCGCCGCCCATGGCCTATGCGCTGGGCGCCAATGAAAAATACGTGGGTTACCACGTCGAGCTGTGCGAGCGGGTGCTCAAGGAAATCGTGCCCCAGGCCAGGCTCGAATACATGGCCGTGACGGCGCAGAACACGCTGCCCCTGGTGCAGAACGGCACGCTGGACATCGGCTGCGGCCCCACCACCAACAACACCGCGCGCCAGCAG
>DATLGV010000025.1:0-9001 GCA_035540275.1 Acidovorax sp.
TACACCGAGTCGCCCCTGTCGCTGTACCGCGCGCTGCGTTCGCTGAACCCGTCGCCGTACATGTATTTCTACGACTTCGGCGACTTCCATGTGGTGGGCGCCAGCCCCGAGATCCTGGTGCGCCAGGAGAAGACCGACGAAGGCACCAAGGTCACCATCCGCCCTCTGGCCGGCACCCGCCCGCGCGGCGCCACGCCCGAGAAGGACAAGGCCACCGAGGTCGAGCTCATCAACGACCCCAAGGAGCGCGCCGAGCACGTGATGCTGATCGACCTGGCGCGCAACGACATCGGCCGCATCGCCCAAACCGGCACCGTGAAGGTGACCGAAGCCTTTGCGGTGGAGCGCTACAGCCACGTGATGCACATCGTGAGCAACGTGGAAGGCATCCTGCACGACGGCATGACCAGCATGGACGTGCTCAAGGCCACCTTCCCCGCCGGCACGCTGACCGGCGCGCCCAAGGTGCATGCCATGGAGCTGATTGACCAGCTCGAGCCCACCAAGCGCGGCCTGTACGGCGGCGCGTGTGGCTACCTCAGCTACGCGGGCGACATGGACGTGGCCATTGCGATTCGCACCGGCATCATCAAGAACGGCACGCTCTATGTGCAGGCGGCTGCGGGCGTGGTGGCCGATTCGGTGCCCGAGCTGGAATGGAAGGAAACCGAGCACAAGGCCCGCGCACTGCTGCGCGCCGCAGAGCTGGTCGAGGAGGGTCTGGAATGACGACCTGCACCCCCAACGCCATCGAGAAGGTCAAACCCTGCACCACCATGCAGGACGTGCGCCGCGAAGTGAACACGCTGGACGACGTGCTCGTGCCTCTGCTGGTGGAGCGCGTGGGCTACATGACCCAGGCTGCCCGCATCAAGCAAGACGCGACCCAGGTGCGCGACGAAGCCCGCATCGAAGCCATCGTGGCCCGCGTGCGCGAACGCGCCCAGGCCGAAGGCGGCGACGCCGATGTGATGGAAGCCATCTATCGCAGCCTGATGGAAGCCTGCATTGCCTATGAACACCGCGAGTTCGCCCGCCTGCGCGAGCCCGCCACTGCCGGGAGCGCCGCATGACAAAACTCTTGATGGTCGACAACTACGACAGCTTCACCTATAACATCGTCCAGTACTTTGGTGAACTGGGCGCCGAGGTGGAGGTGTTCCGCAACGACGAAATCACCGTGGCCGAGATCGAAGCACGCCTGAACGCAGGCCAGCTCGATCGCCTGGTGATTTCGCCCGGCCCGTGCTCGCCCGCCGAGGCCGGCATTTCGGTCGCCGCGATCCAGCACTTTGCCGGCAAGCTGCCCATCCTGGGCGTGTGCCTGGGCCACCAGGCCATTGGTGCGGCCTTTGGCGGCACCATCGTCCGCGCGCAGGAGCTGATGCATGGCAAGACCAGCGTCATCACCACCACGCAAAAGGGCGTGTTTGCGGGCTTGCCGGAGAAGTTCACGGTCAACCGCTACCACTCGCTGGCCATCGAGCGCGCCACTTGCCCCGACGTGCTGGAGGTGACGGCCTGGACCGATGACGGCGAAATCATGGGCGTGCGCCACAAGACGCTGCCCATCGAAGGCGTGCAGTTTCATCCCGAAAGCATCCTGACCGAACATGGCCATGCGATGCTGAAAAACTTTCTGGAGCAGCGCGCATGAACTTCATCGACGCCCACCAGCTGGTGGTGTTCATCGCCGCCGGCTGGCTGCTGAACCTGACTCCCGGTCCCGATGTGTTCTACATCGTGACGCACGCGCTGCGCAGCGGCGCGCGCGCCGGGCTGGTGGCCAGCCTGGGCATTGCGGCAGGCTGCTGCGTGCATGTGGTGGCGGCATCGCTGGGCATGGGTGCGCTGCTGGCATCGTCGGCGATGGCGTTCACGGTACTCAAGTGGATGGGTGCTGCCTACCTGGTGTGGATGGGGCTGCGCATGCTGCGCGCGCAGCCGGGCGATGGCCTGGCTGCGGTGGCGCGCGAAGCGCAGACCCGCAGCGTGTCTGGGGCCACGCTGCGCCAGGTGTTCCTGGGAGGGTTCTGGACCAACGTGCTCAATCCCAAGGTGGTGCTGTTCTTTCTGGCGTTCGTGCCGCAGTTCATTGCCCCCGGCGCGCCCGACAAGGGCTTGGCCTTCTTCCTGCTGGGCCTGCTGTTCACGCTGAATTCATTGCCGGTGTGTGCCGCGTGGGCGCTCGGCGCTGCGTGGATGGCACGCCGTGTGACTGCGCTGCAGCAGCGCATGCACTGGCTGGACCGCGTGGCGGGCGCCATGTTCATCGGCTTCGGGCTCAAGCTGGCCTTCACGGACCAGCCCTCCGCATAAATACCAGGAGACATTCCATGCCTATCACCCCCCAGGAAGCGCTGCAGCGCACCATCGAGCACCGCGAAATCTTCCACGACGAGATGCTGCACCTGATGCGGCTCATCATGAACGGCGAGCTCTCGCCCGTCATGACCGCAGCCATCATCACCGGCCTGCGCGTGAAGAAGGAAACCATCGGCGAGATCACCGCCGCCGCGCAGGTGATGCGCGAGTTCAGCACCAAAGTGCACGTCAAGGACGCGACCCACATGGTGGACATCGTGGGCACGGGCGGCGACGGTGCCAACACCTTCAACATCTCCACCTGCTCCATGTTCGTGGCCGCCGCCGCAGGCGCCAAGGTCAGCAAACATGGCGGACGGGGCGTGTCCAGCAAGAGCGGCAGTGCCGATGTGATGGAAGCCCTGGGCATCCACATCAATCTGAAGCCCGAGCAGATCGCCCAGTGCATCGCTGAAGTCGGCATCGGCTTCATGTTCGCGCCCAACCACCACCCCGCCATGAAGAACGTGGCCCCGGTGCGCAAGGAGCTGGGCGTGCGCACCATCTTCAACATCCTGGGCCCGCTCACCAACCCCGCAGGCGCGCCCAACATCCTGATGGGCGTGTTCCACCCCGACCTCGTCGGTATCCAGGTGCGCGCGCTGCAGCGCCTGGGGGCCGAGCATGCGCTGGTGGTGTACGGCCGCGATGGCATGGACGAAGTGAGCCTGGGCGCAGCCACGCTGGTGGGCGAGCTGAAAAACGGCCAGATCACCGAATACGAAATCCACCCCGAGGACTTCGGCCTCAGCATGGCCAGCAACCGTGCCCTCAAGGTCGAGACGCCCGAGCAATCGCGCGAGATGCTGATCGGCGTGCTCCAGGGCGAGCCCGGCGCCGCGCAGGACATCGTCTGCCTGAACGCGGGCGTGGCGCTGTACGCCGCCAATGTGGCCGAGTCCATCCAGGCCGGCATCGCCAAGGCCCGTGCCGCGATTGCCTCCGGCGCCGCGCTGGCCAAGCTGGAGCAGGTGGTCACGCGCACGCATGCGCTGGCGACTGCCTCGGCGTGATCGCAACAACCAAGGTTTTCCCATGAGTGACATCCTCAACAAGATCGTGGCCGTCAAGCACGAAGAAGTGGCAGCCGCCCAAAAGCGCCTGCCGCTGCCCGCCATGCGCGCCGATGCCGAGAGCCGCGTGCTCACGCGCGACTTTGAAGGCGCGCTGCGCGCCAAGATCGCCAAAGGCCAGGCGGCCGTGATCGCCGAGATCAAGAAGGCCAGCCCCAGCAAGGGCGTGCTGCGTGCCCACTTCGAGCCCGCCGACATTGCCCAGAGCTACATGGAAGGCGACGGCAAGGTCAGCGCGGCCTGCCTGTCGGTGCTGACCGACCGGCAGTTCTTCCAGGGCCAGCCCGACTACCTGAAGCAGGCCCGTGCCAGCACCCTGCTGCCGGTGCTGCGCAAGGACTTCATGGTGGACGCCTATCAGATCTACGAATCGCGCGCCATGGGCGCCGATGCGGTGCTGCTGATCGCCGCCTGCCTGGACGACGCCCAGATGGCCGACTTCGAGGCGATTGCCCGCAGCCTGGACATGGCGGTGCTGGTGGAGGTGCATGACCGGCCCGAGCTGGAGCGAGCGCTCCAACTCAAGACCCCGCTGGTCGGCATCAACAACCGCAACCTGCGCACCTTTGAGGTCACGCTGGACACGACCCTGGGCATGCTCAAGGACGTGCCCGCCGACCGCCTGCTGGTCACCGAATCCGGCATCCTCAAGCCCCAGGATGTGAAGACCATGCGCGACGCGGGCGTGCACGCCTTCCTGGTGGGCGAGGCCTTCATGCGCGCGGACGACCCGGGCCTGGCGCTTGCCAAGCTGTTTGCTTGACAGTGATCGCTCTCTATACTTTTGATAGCTGCTGGCGCATGCCAAGCATGCGCTGCCAGCCCGTGTTGCCATGAACCCCTCTGACATGCCCGCCACGCAACTCCAGACGGACCAGCCCGCCGACTGGCCGGTGGCGCCTGGCTGGCAGCCGCTGGTGGACGCCTTTTTTGCGGGTGCGCGCGGACAGGCGCTGCTCGCGTTTTTGCAGGCGCGGCTGCAGGCCGGTGCGGTGATCTTCCCGCCCCGGCCGCTGCGCGCGCTGGAGCTCACACCGCCCGAGGAGGTGCGTGTGGTCATCCTCGGCCAGGACCCGTACCATGGCCGGGGCCAGGCCGAGGGGCTGGCGTTTTCCGTCGCGCCGGGCGTGCGCCTGCCGCCCTCGCTGCAGAACATCTTCAAGGAAATGCAGCGCGACCTGGGCACGCCGTTTCCGCCGTTCCCCGACCCGGGCGGCAGCCTGGTCAAGTGGGCGAAGAACGGCGTGCTGCTGCTCAACACCGGCCTCACGGTGGAAGAGGGCTTGCCTGCCAGCCACGCCGGCAAGGGCTGGGAGCAGCTCACCGACGCCGTCATCCGCCATGTGGCCGAGGGCCCGCGTCCGGTGGTGTTCATGCTCTGGGGCTCGCACGCGCAGGGAAAGCGCGCCTTCATTCCGCAGGGCCGGGGCCACCTCATCCTCACGTCCAACCACCCCTCGCCCCTGTCGGCGCTGCGCCCGCCCGTGCCGTTCATCGGCAATGGGCATTTCAGCCAGGCGCGGGATTTCCGCCAGCAGCACGGTTACTGAGCGGCCGTCCCTCTCCTCACCAGCGGCAGGGCAGTCGCTCCCTGAGCAACTCCAGAAACGCCTGCGCCGCCACCGGCAGGCTGCGCCCGGCCAGGGTCTGGATCTCGATGTCGCGCAGGTCCATGCCGGGGTCGCTGATGGGCAGGGCCACGATGGCGCCTTCGGCCACCAGGTGGCGCACGGCGATCTCGCTGGCTACCGACAGCCCGCCGCCCAGCTGCACAAAGTTGACCACCGTCTTGGCATGGTTGCTGATGAGCACGGCTTCGAGCTGCAGGCCCTGGCGGCTGCAGACGATGTCGATCATCTGGCGCACCGTGGTTTCGGCCGGGGGCAGGGCCAGCGGGTATCCGGCCATCTGCGCCAGGGTCACGCTGCCCGCGGCAGCCAGCGGGTGGCCCGGCGGCAGCAGGGCCAGCACCGGCGCGCTCTGGCGGTAGGCCACCTCGATGTCCTTGTGCGGCGCGCGGCTGAAGCACAGGCCGATGTCGGCCGCGCCGCTACGCACGGCGTCGGGCACCTGGGCGGTGGGCAGGGCGATCACGCTGAACTGCACACCGGCGTGCGTGCGCTGAAACTCCACGCACAGGCGCGGCACCAGCTCGTTGGCAAACGCATCGGACGTGGCCAGCCGCACCTGCCCCGCACGCAGGCCCTGCAGCGCACCGATCTCGCCCAGTGCGCGCTCGGCGTCCAGCACGGTACGGCGCGCGTGCACCGCCAGGATCTCGCCCGCCGCCGTCAGCACCATGCCGCGCGGGTGGCGCTCGAACAGGGGCGTGCCCAACTGGGCTTCCAGCCCCGCGATCTGGCGGCTCAGCGCCGAGGCGGCCACATGCAGCCGGGCCGAGGCTTCGGTGAGCGAGCCGCTCTGCGCCACGGCCAGAAAGTAGCGCAGGGTGGTGTCTTGCAGCAGATGAGGGCGCATGGCGGGGGAGGGAGCGGAGAGTGAGGACCATCAGTATGCGGTGGTTTGCTGTGGCAGCAAAGCTGGTTGCCAAAATGCTGGTAGTCAAGCAAGGCACAGCTTCCTAAGATGGTCCATCCTTTGTTGTGTCCGATTTCTTTGCGGGAGTGCTCTGTATGCGTCTACTTTCCTGGGGCCGTGGTGTCTGGGGCCTGGCCGGCCTGCTGGTGCTGGCATCTGCCGCGCAGGCGCAAACCAACTGGCCTGAGCGGCCCGTGCGGGTGATCGTGCCCTTCCCGGCCAGCGGCGCGACCGACCTGGTGGCCCGCGTGGTCACGCAGCGCGTGGCGGCAGACCTGGGCCAGCAACTGGTGGTGGACAACAAGCCCGGCGCGGGCGGCACCCTGGGCACGGCCGAGGCGGCCAAGGCCGCACCCGATGGCTACACGCTGCTGCTGACCACTAGCAGCACGCATGCCATCTCGCCCCACCTGATGCCCAAGCTGGCCTACGACCCGCGCAAAGACTTCACGCCCGTGGCCCATGTGGCTGACGCGCCCAGCGTGCTACTGGTCACCAATTCGCTGCCGGTCAAGACCGTGGGCGAGCTGATTGCCTACGCCAAGGCCCACCCCGGCAAGCTCAACTACGCCACCAGCGGCAACGGCACCATCGTGCACCTGAACACGGCGGCCTTCAGCGCCCAGGCGGGCGTGGAGATGACGCACATCCCTTACAAGGGCACGGCGCTGGCCATCCCCGACCTGATTGCCGGGCAGACGCATGTGCTGTTTGACTCGCTGCCCACCGGCATGCCCCACGCCAAGGCCGGACGCCTGCGTGCCATCGCGGTGACCAGCGAAAAGCGCAGCACCCTGGCGCCCGAGCTGCCCACGCTGGCCGAGTCCGGCCTGCCCGGCTATTCGTCGGTGACCTGGTTCGGCGTGTACCTGCCTGCCGGGGCATCCCCCGCGCTGGTCGAGAAGGTGCACAAGGCCTTTGCCAAGGCCGTGCAGGCGCCCGAAGTGGCCGAGAGCCTGGCCAAGCTGGGCGTCGAGCCCGCCGCGCCGCGCACGCCCGCACAGTTCGCCACCATGGTGCAGGCCGACAGCAACCGCTGGGCGACTGTGATTCGCCAGCACAAAATAAATATCGACTAACCCCCTGAGTCGCCTTCGGCGCCTTCCCCCCAAGGGGGACGACGCCCTCGGTGCGGGGCGGCCCTTCCTCGGCGTCTCTCGCCTGCGCCATGCCTGTTCTACCCGTGTCTGGCTCACCGGACATGGGCCCTGGAGACACACGCTTTATGAATCCCAATTCTCTCGACTGGTCCCTTCCCTACGCCTCCAACCGCAGCGCGGTCATGGGTCGCAATGTGGTCTCCACCTCGCAGCCGCTGGCCGCGCAGGCGGGCCTGCGCATGCTGCTGGCGGGCGGCAATGCGGTGGACGCCGCCATTGCCGCCGCCATGGCGCTCACGGTGGTGGAGCCCACGGGCTGCGGCCTGGGCAGCGATGGGTTTGCCATCGTGTGGGATGGCAAGGAGCTGCACGGCTTGAACGCCTCGGGCCGCTCGCCTGCGGCGTGGACGCCTGAATACTTCGAGAAGTTGGGCGGTATCCCAGAGACGGGCTGGAACGCCGTCACCGTGCCTGGCGCCGTGTCGGCCTGGGTGGCGCTGTCCAAGCGCCTGGGCAAGCTGCCGTTTGCGCAGCTGGCCCAGCCCGCCATCGACTACGCGCGCAATGGCTTTCCGGTGTCGCCCACCATTGCCCGCCTGTGGGCGCTGGGCGCGGCCAAGCTGGGCACGCAGCCCGGGTTTGCCGAGTGCTTCATGCCGAATGGCCGCGTGCCCCAGGCAGGCGACATCTTCCGCAGCGAAGCCCATGCGCGCACGCTGGAGCTGATCGCCGAAACCGAGGGCGAGGCCTTCTACCGTGGCGTGATTGCCGAGCGCATCGCCGCCCATGCGCAAGCCAACGGCGGCGCGATGACGATGGCCGACCTAGCCGCCCACCAGGCCGACTGGGTGGGCACCATCCAGCAGCGGTTTGGTGATTCGGTCATCCACGAAATCCCGCCCAACGGCCAAGGCATCGCCGCGCTGATGGCGCTGGGCATGCTCGACGCGCATGGCATTGGCGCGCACCCGGTGGACGATGTGGAGACCGTGCACGCCAGCATCGAGGCCATGAAGCTCGCGTTTGCCGACCTGCACCAGTACAACGCCGACATCGACGCCATGCCGGTGAAGCCCGATGCGCTGCTGGACCCCGACTACCTGCGCAGCCGCGCCGCGCTGATCGACACCACGCGCGCGGGCGACCCCGGCTGCGGCGCCCCGCGCCCCGGCGGCACGGTGTACCTGGCGGCGGCCGACGCGTCCGGCATGATGGTCTCGTTCATCCAGTCCAACTACATGGGCTTCGGCTCGGGCGTGGTGGTGCCGGGCACGGGCATCAGCCTGCAGAACCGGGGCCACGGCTTCAACCTGACTCCGGGCCACGCCAACCAGGTGGCGCCGCGTAAGCGCCCCTCGCACACCATCATCCCGGCCTTTGCCATGCATGCCGATGGCACGCCGCAGATGGCGTTTGGTGTGATGGGCGGCCCCATGCAAAGCCAGGGCCACACGCAGATGGCGCTGCGCGTGCTGCGCTACGGCCAGAACCCGCAGGCGGCGGCCGATGCGCCCCGCTGGCGCGTGACGGGTGGCAAGGGCGTGGCCGTGGAGCCGGGCTTTGACCCCGCCGTGGTCGCCGCGCTGCGCGCGCGCGGGCACGAGGTGACGGTGGAAGAAGGCAACGGCGTGTTTGCCTTTGGCGGCGCCCAGTTGGTGCTGCGCAACGGCAACAGCTACATCGCAGGTTCGGACCCGCGCAAGGATGGGCACGCGGTCGCGTTCTGATCCAACTGCTGGCGGCGGGTTTGATGCTATTGAATATATAGCTGCTCAGGCATATTGCCAGGGCAATCGCATCTAAATCCAGCCCTCACTCGGAGCGAAACTACAGCGTTCAATCCCGCGATGCACCCCCATGACGCTGCTGCAGCACCTGCAACTCATCCCTGACCCACGCCTTCAGCGCACGCGCCGCCATGAACTC
>DATLGV010000026.1:0-5234 GCA_035540275.1 Acidovorax sp.
GGGCCCATGCCCATGCAAGCAGCCGGGGCGTCCAATCGCCCGATTTCACTCCAACCCTTCGGGCAAGTGCCTTGCCGGGCGGTCTGCGGCGTTGCGGCGCTTGTGGATAGCCGGGCTATCCACTGCGCACCGCGCCTTGCAGCCCATCCCGGCAAGGTACTTGTGCGACCCCGAAAAGACCTTGAACAGGTTCCCACACCGAACGCCCCGACCGCACCGCCCCGCTGCGCGCGCGCATTGCGGCCGAAGACGCGGTGCAGCAGTGCTACAGCGTGACGGGCGAGGCGGACTACCTGCTGGTGGTGACCGTGGCGTCGATGGCGGACTACGAGGCGCTGACGCGGCGGCTGTTTGAAGGGGACGACAACATCAAGCGCTTTCGGACCTCGGTGGCGCTGGCCAGCCTCAAGACCGGTCTGCGCGTGCCGCTGGAGCACGCGCTTCCAGCCGCCTGACTACAGCCCCAACGCCTTGCGCATCTGCGCGCCCGTGAGGCGCTGGCGCGGGCCGCCCAGCAGCTCGCACATGCGCGCGTTGAGCGGCGCTGCCATGCCCTGCTGCGCCGCCAGCCGCACCACGGCGCCGCACAGCGCATCGATCTCGGTCACGCGCCCGGCCTCGAGGTCGTCCCACATCGACGAGCGGGCGGTGGCGTCGATTTGGAGCATGCGCTTTGCCAGCCGCGTGAACAGCCAGTTGGGCAGGCGCAGCACATGGGGCAGCAGCGTGGGCGACACGGCGGTGACCTGGGCGGGCGTGATGCCCGCGCGCGCCATCACGCGCAGCGCCTCGGTCTGCAGCGCGGCGAAGACGCGGCGGCAGTCGCGGTCCAGCAGCTCTTGCCGCAGGGGCAGGTCGGACAGCGCGTTGACCGGGTTGTTGAGGTTGAGCAGCAGCTTGCCCCACTGCACGGCGCGGATGTCTGGCGGCAGCGTGGTGGCCAGGCCGGCGGCATTGAACAGCGGCGCGATGCGCTCGGTGACCGCATCACGCTGCAGCTGCAAATGGCCTGCGGTGGCGCGGTGTACCTGCGCGCCGCGCAGCACCACGTTGTAGGGCACCATGCCCGCCAGCACGTTCAAGCCGGGCGCCAAATCGGCGATGCGGGCCACGTTGTCGACGCCGTTTTGCAGCGAGATCACCGGCGTGCCGGGCGCACAGGCCGCTGCCAGCTCGCGTGCGGCCGACTCGGTGGCGCCGCTTTTGACGCACAGCAGGATGATGCTGTCGGCACCGGGCGCGGCATCGGCCAGCGTAGGGGCCAGTTGCAATGAAGACGCGGGCACGGTGCGGTCAAAGCCGTCCAGGTCGGTGACCTTCAGGCCGTGCTGCGCGATGGGCTCCAGCGCATGCGGGCGGCCCACCAGGCACACCGGCTGGCCGTGCGCGGCCAGGCGCCCACCCACATAACAACCAATGGCGCCTGCGCCCAAAACGATGAAGTTCATGCCGATGCGTGTGTGCTGAGGTGGAAGTGGGTGCAGGCAGACCAGGGAGGCGGTGCAGCCTGCGTGCGAAATCCGCATTGTGCGTGGCAAGGCCCCTACCGCGTGGCGCGCAGGCGACGAGGCCCGTCGCTGCCCTGTGCCGATGGCTTTTTAAGCCTTTTTGCCGGAGGGCGCCAATGCAATACTGGCAGCCGCAAACCGCACGGTCACCCGCAGGCCGCCCAGGCGCGCCGAGCTGTCCAGCGCCACGGTGGCGCCATGGCCTTGGGCGATGGCCTGCACGATGGCCAGGCCCAGGCCGCTGCCGGGGGCACCGTCGGCGGTGACGCGCACAAACCGCTGCATGGCCCGCTCGCGGTGCTCGGGGGCGATGCCGGGGCCGCTGTCTTCCACGGTGAGCACGGCGTGGTCGCCCTCGCGGCGCACCTGCAGGTCCACCTGGCCGCCGGGCGGGCTGTATTTGATGGCGTTGTCCAGCAGGTTGCGGGCCAGCATGCGCAGGGCCTCGGCGTTGCCGGTGACGGTGGCGGCGTCGGAGTCCAGCAGGCCCACATCCATGTTGCGCGCCTGGGCGGCGGGAGCCACGTCGGCCAGCGCCAATTGCGCCGTGGCGCGCAGGTCCACAGGGTCATTAACGGCCGTGCTGGCCTCTTGCCGCGCCAGGGTGAGCAGTTGCTCGACCAGGCGCGTGGCGCGCTCGATGCCGGCCGACAGGCGTTCGATGGCGGCCGCCCGCGCGGTGTCGTCGCCCGCCCGCTGCAGGCCCTGCAGTTGCAGACGCAGTGCGGCCAGGGGGGAGCGCAGCTCGTGCGCGGCGTCGGCCACAAAGTGCTGCTGGGCCTCGAAAGCGTGCTGCACACGCTCGAACAGCAGGTTGAGCTCGCTCACCAGCGGCTGCACCTCGTCGGGCAGCTGTGCATCGCTGACCGGCGAGAGGTCGTCGGCCTGGCGCTTTGCCAGCTGGCGGCGCACGCGCTCCACCGGGGCCAGCGACCGGCTCACGCCCCACCACACGGCCAGCACCAAGAGCGGTGCCATGATGGCCAGCGGCGCCAGCGTGCGCAGCGCCAGGCTGCGGGCCATGCCCCGCCGCGCGGCCATGTTCTGCGCCACCTGGATGACCTGCGAGCGCGTCTGCATCGAGAACACGCGGTAGGTGCCGCCGCGCGCCTGGACGGTGGTGAAGCCCAGCACGGCAATCTGCGGCAGGGCAGCGCCCACCGCCGACTCAAAAATGCGCAGGCCCTCGTTGGTCCACACCTGCACGATGAATTCGTGGTTTTCGTCCTCGGGGTCCAGGCCCGGGCCCAGGCCTTGGGCATCCACCGGCAGGCCCGACCGCAGGGCCAGCGCGGTCTGCTGCATGTGGTAGTCGAACAGCGCATCGGCCTCTTCCAGTGCGCCCCGGTAGGCCAGTGCGCCCTGCACGGCCCCGGCCAGCACGATGGCCGCGAGCAGGAACACCAGCAGCCGCATGCGCAAGGAGCGTGGGAGCATGGACTGCGGCGCGCTGCGCCAGGAGGGGGTTGGCACGTTCTTCATCTCAATCCATCCGTCCCCGCCGCATGCTCGGGGCGGGAGATTGCCCGGGGGCAGCCAGCAAGGGCCGCCCCGCAGCAAAGGCTGCCGTCCCCTTGGGGGGAGGCGGCGAAGCCGCTCAGGGGGGTCATGCCTTTGGCACGAGGTAGCCCACCCCGCGCACGTTCAGCACCAGCTCGGGCCCCAGCTTCTTGCGCAGGCCGTGGATGTAGACCTCCACCGCGTTGCTGCTCACCTCGTCGCCCCAGCCGTAGAGCTTGTCCTCCAGCTGCTGGCGCGACAGCACCATGCCGGGCCGCGCAATGAGCGGCTCCAGCACCGCCCATTCGCGGCCCGACAGCACCACCGGCGTGCCGCGCACGGTGACCTCGCGCGTGGCGGGGTTGATGCTGACGCCCTGGTGCTCGTACACCGGCTCGGCCCGGCCCGCTGCGCGGCGCAACAGGGCGCGGATGCGGGCCAGCAGCTCGTCCAGGTCATAGGGCTTGAGCACGTAGTCGTCGGCCCCGGCATCGAGCCCCTCGATGCGCTGCGCCACGGCATCGCGCGCGGTGGCCACCAGCACGGGGGTGCGGTTCTTGCGGGCACGCAGGTCGCGCAGCACGGCCAGACCGTCACGTTGGGGCAGGCCCAGGTCCAGCAGCACCAGGTCGTAGGCCTGGGTGCGCAGGGCCGTGTCGGCCGCATCGCCATCGCGCGCCCAGTCCACTGCGTACTGCTCGGCGCGCAGCAGGTCCAGCACGGCTTCGCCGATCATGGTGTCGTCTTCTACGAGGAGCAGTCGCATGGGGGTGCAAGGATAGCGAATCGCGGGTCCGGGAGATGCGCCCTGGCTTCGGCGGCTCCGCCTGAACGGGGTGGGCCCAGGCGCACCGCCAGGCCCGCCTGCCCTGCGCGGTCACCCCAGGCGCACGGGCACAAAGATCTTGTCGCCGTCGCGCTCAATCAGCAGCGCCACCGACTTGCCCGCCTTGGCCATGGCCGCGCGCACCTGCGTGATGTCCTTGATGGGCGCGCCGTTGATGGCCAGCAGCACGTCGCCCGGCTGCACACCGGCCGCTGCGGCGGGGCCGCGTGCCTGCTCGATGACCAGGCCTTCATTCAAGCCCGCCGCGCGCCGCTCCTGCGGGTCCAGCGGGCGCAGCGACAGGCCCAGTTGCCCCTTGCCCACGGCGTCATCGTTGCGCGCCTGCTTGATCGCCTTGTCGCTGGCGTCGCCCAGGGTGGCGGTCAGCTCCAGCGGCTTGCCCTGGCGCCACACCGACAGCCTGGCCTTTTGGCCCGGCTGCGCCTGGCCCACCCAGGCGGGCAGGTCGCCCGAGGCCACGATGGGCTGGCCGTCCACCTGGCGGATCACGTCGCCCGCCTGCAGGCCGGCCTTCTCGGCGGGGCTGCCCTTGCTGACGCTGGCCACCAGCGCGCCTTCGGGCTTGTCGAGATTGAACGACTCGGCAAACGCCTGGTTCACCTCCTGCACCGCCACACCCAGCTGTGCGTGGCGCACCTTGCCGGTGGCGACGATCTGGTCCTTGATCTTGGCGGCCAGCTCGATGGGGATGGAGAACGACACCCCCTGGTAGCCACCCGAGCGGCTGTATATCTGCGAGTTGATGCCCACCACCTCGCCGCGCGCATTGAACAGCGGCCCGCCGGAGTTGCCGGGGTTCACCGCCACGTCGGTCTGGATGAAGGGCACCAGGCTGTCGTCGGGCAGCGAGCGGCCCTTGGCACTGACCACGCCTGCGGTCACGCTGTTTTCAAAGCCAAAGGGCGAGCCAATGGCCAGCACCCATTCGCCCACCTGCAGGTCGCGGGTGCTGCCCAGGCGCACCGTGGGCAGGTTCTTGGCGTCGATCTTGAGCACGGCCACGTCGGTCTTGGGGTCGGAGCCCAGCACCTTGGCGCGGAACTCGCGGCGGTCCGTGAGCTTGACGATGACTTCGCTGGCGCCCTTGACCACATGGGCGTTGGTCAGCACCAGGCCATCGGGGCTGACGATGAAGCCCGAGCCCTGGCCGTGCGTGGGTACGTTGGGCTGGGCCTGTGGCCCCATGCCGCCCGGAAAGCCGAACTGGCGGAAGAACTGGTAGAACGGATCGTTGGGGTCCATCTGCGGTGCCCGGCCTTGGCGCGCGGCGGGCTGGCCTTCGTCTTCGCCGTCGTCATCGGCCATCGCGGCCTTGGTGCTGCCCGTCACGCTGATGTTGACCACCGCCGGGCCGTTTTGCGCGGTGATCTGCGCGAAGC
>DATLGV010000027.1:0-8692 GCA_035540275.1 Acidovorax sp.
CGTTTATCTGGTAAGCGCTGGCAGCTATCTTTTTTGACGAATCTATTGCCTGCCAAGCCTGGCGCTTACCGGCGTCGGGGGAGGGCAGCGAAAAGAGGAATCTCGCACCATGAAACACATCATTGCTGTCCTGCTGGAAAACGAGCCTGGTGCTCTTTCCCGCGTCGTGGGTCTGTTCTCGGCCCGTGGCTACAACATCGAATCGCTCACCGTGGCGCCCACCGAGGATGCATCGCTGTCGCGCATGACCATCCAGACCACCGGCTCCGACGACGTGATCGAGCAGATCACCAAGCACCTGAACCGCCTCATCGAGGTCGTGAAGGTGGTGGACCTCACCGAAGGCGCCTACACCGAGCGCGAGCTCATGATGGTGAAGGTGCGCGCCGTGGGCAAGGAGCGCGAGGAGATGAAGCGCATGGCGGACATCTTCCGCGGCCGCATCATCGACGTGACCGAGAAGAGCTACACGATCGAGCTGACCGGCGACCAGTCCAAGAACGACGCCTTCCTGCAGGCCATCGACCGCACGGCCATTCTGGAAACCGTGCGCACGGGTGCCAGCGGTATCGGCCGCGGCGAGCGCATTTTGCGCGTGTAAGACAATCCACCCCGTTTTTCAGTTTTCAAACCCCAACAACGCATTTCAACCGGAGCGACCCATGAAAGTTTTCTACGACAAAGACACCGACCTGAGCCTGATCAAGGGCAAGACCGTGGCCATCATTGGCTACGGCAGCCAGGGCCACGCCCACGCACAAAACCTGAACGACAGCGGCGTGAAGGTCGTGGTCGGCCTGCGCAAGGGTGGTGCCTCGTGGGACAAGGTCGGCAAAGCCGGCCTCACGGTGATGGAAGTCAATGACGCCGTGAAGGCCGCCGACGTGGTCATGATCCTGCTGCCCGACGAAGACATCGCAGCCGTGTACAAGAACAACGTGGAGCCCAACATCAAGCAAGGCGCATCGCTGGCCTTCGCCCACGGTTTCAACGTGCACTACAACCAGGTTGTGCCCCGCGCCGACCTGGACGTCTGGATGGTTGCCCCCAAGGCCCCCGGCCACACCGTGCGCAACACCTACACCCAGGGCGGCGGCGTGCCCCACCTGGTCGCTGTGCACCAGGACAAGTCCGGCAAGGCCCGTGACCTGGCCCTCTCTTACGCTGCTGCCAACGGCGGCGGCAAGGCCGGCATCATCGAGACCAACTTCAAGGAAGAAACCGAGACCGACCTGTTCGGCGAACAGGCCGTGCTGTGCGGAGGCGCCGTCGAACTGATCAAGATGGGCTACGAGACCCTGGTCGAAGCCGGCTACGCCCCTGAAATGGCCTACTTCGAATGCCTGCACGAGCTCAAGCTCATCGTGGACCTGATCTACGAAGGCGGCATCGCCAACATGAACTACTCGATCTCGAACAACGCCGAGTACGGCGAGTACGTGACGGGCCCCGAAGTCATCAACGAGCAGTCGCGCGCCGCCATGCGCAATGCCTTGAAGCGCATCCAGAACGGCGACTACGCCAAGATGTTCATCCAGGAAGGCCGCCTGAACTACCCATCGATGACGGCCCGCCGCCGCAACACGGCCGACCACAGCATCGAGAAGGTGGGCAGCCAGCTGCGTGCCATGATGCCCTGGATCGCCAAGAACAAGCTGGTCGACCAGACCCGCAACTGATTCTGCATTGCACGAGCGTCCAAAGGCCACTTCGGTGGCCTTTTTTCGTTGGCTTCCGGCACTCTGTGCAGGCGCTACACTGCGGCCTTCGCCTTTTGTGTGCGCGGCGGCCTGCTGTCCTGCGGAAAATGGCTGGGTACTATAAATTTAATAGCTGCTTGCGCAATGCAGGAAAGCGCTGGAGGTCTTTTTAATGCATGACGGCAATGAGTCCACCGACAACCTCGGTGTGATGGTGCGCAAAAGGCGCAAGGGCATCTACATCCTGCCCAACCTGTTCACGCTGGCGGCCTTGTTTGGGGGGTTCTATTCCATCGTCATGGCCATGAATGGCCGCTTTGACATGGCGGCCGTGGGTGTTTTCTGCGCCATGGTGCTCGACAGCCTCGACGGGCGCGTGGCCCGCATGACCAATACCCAGAGCGCTTTTGGCGAGCAGATGGATTCGCTGTCCGACATGGTCTCCTTTGGTGCTGCGCCGGCCCTGATTGCCTATGAGTGGTCTCTTCAGGGTCTGGGGCGCTGGGGCTGGATTGCCGCCTTTGTGTATTGCGCCTGTGCGGCGCTTCGCCTGGCGCGCTTCAACGTGAACACCGGCGTGGTGGACAAGCGCTACTTTCAGGGGCTGCCTTCGCCCGCGGCGGCGGCCTTGGTGGCAGGATTCATCTGGCTGATGACCGAGCTGGGCGTGCGCCCCGGCGAAGACCACTGGCTGACCTGGAGCCAGGTGACCTGGACCATGTTCGCCTTTACCCTGTATGCGGGTCTCACCATGGTGACCAACGTGCCGTTCTACAGCTTCAAGGATGTGCAGATGAAAAAGAGCGTGCCTTTTGCCGCCATCGTGCTCATTGCGCTGGGCATTGCCGTCATCAACATCCATCCGCCCATCGTGCTGTTTGGTGTGTTCGTTGGTTATGGCCTGTCTGGCTACGCTGTGTATGCCTGGCGCAAGGCCAAGGGCCAGCACAGCAGCGTGATCAGCACCTCCACGGATGAGCCTGACGAGCGCGGGTTGCACAAGTGACCATTGCTGCTGCGGCTGCGGCGCAGTTGTGCTACATTGCACGGCATGAACATGTTTGCACTGGTGCTACTGCTACCTCCCCACGGGCGGAGACAGTAGGCGCACGCGCACACTTTTTCCACAAAGGCCCGTATGCACCCGCAACGGGCCTTTTGCTTTGGGCGCCAGATTTTTGACGTTGCGGGTCCCCACCCACCGATACCAGGAGAACAACATGGCTGACAAACTGATCATTTTCGATACCACCCTGCGCGATGGCGAGCAGTCCCCGGGCGCCTCGATGACCAAGGATGAAAAGCTGCGCATTGCGCGCCAGCTCGAGCGCCTGAGGGTGGACGTGATCGAGGCAGGTTTTGCCGCCAGCTCCAACGGAGACTTCGAGGCGGTGCAAGCCATTGCCAATGCGATCAAGGACTCGACCATCTGCTCCCTGTCGCGTGCCAACGACCGCGACATCTCGCGGGCAGCCGAGGCGCTCAAGGGCGCCAACAGCGCGCGCATCCACACCTTCATTGCCACCAGTGCACTGCACATGGAAAAGAAGCTGCGCATGACACCCGAGCAGGTGCTGGAGCAGGCCAAGCAATCCGTGCGTTTCGCGCGCAACCTTGTCGCCGACATCGAGTTCAGCCCCGAAGACGGCTACCGCAGCGACCCCGACTTTCTGTGCCGCGTGCTCGAAGCCGTGATCGCCGAAGGCGCCACCACCATCAACGTGCCTGACACCGTGGGCTATGCCGTGCCCGAGCTGTACGGCAACTTCATCAAAACGCTGCGCGAGCGCATTCCCAACAGCGACAAGGCGATCTGGTCCGTGCACTGCCACAACGACCTGGGCATGGCCGTTGCCAATTCCCTGGCTGGCGTGAAGATCGGCGGAGCGCGCCAGGTGGAGTGCACCATCAACGGCCTGGGTGAGCGCGCTGGCAACTGCTCGCTGGAAGAGATCGTGATGGCCGTGAAGACCCGCAAGGACTATTTCGGGCTGGAGCTGGGCATCGACACCCAGCACATCGTGGCCGCCAGCCGCATGGTCAGCCAGACCACGGGCTTTGTGGTGCAACCCAACAAGGCCGTGGTGGGCGCCAATGCGTTTGCGCACGCCAGCGGCATCCACCAAGATGGCGTGCTCAAGGCCCGCGACACCTACGAAATCATGCGGGCAGAGGATGTGGGCTGGAGTGCCAACAAGATCGTGCTGGGCAAGCTCAGCGGCCGCAACGCCTTCAAGCAGCGCCTGCAGGAACTGGGCGTGCAGCTCGACAGTGAAACCGAAATCAATGTGGCTTTTGCCAAGTTCAAGGAACTCGCCGACCGCAAGAGCGAGATTTTTGACGAGGACATCCTGGCGCTGGTCAGCGACGAAAGCGTCACAGCCGAAAAAGAGCAATACGGCTTCGTGTCGCTGTTTCAGCAAAGCGAAACCGGCGAACAGCCCCGTGCGCGCATCGTCTTCACGGTCGATGGGCTCGAAGTGCGTGGCGAGGCAGAGGGCAACGGACCGGTCGATGCATCGCTCAAAGCCATCGAGTCGCACGTGAAGAGTGGTGCCGAAATGGTTCTGTACTCGGTGAACGCCATCAGTGGCTCCACCGAGAGCCAGGGTGAGGTCACCGTGCGCTTGCAAAACAGCGGACGCGTCGTGAATGGCGTGGGCGCAGACCCGGACATCGTTGTGGCGTCGGCCAAGGCCTACCTCAGCGCTTTGAACAAGTTACAAAGTAAAGCCGATCGGGTCGCCGCCCAAGGCTGAACGATCTATCTATAATTCAATCACTTTCTCGGAAAGTCGCGCAAGGTATTGATCTTGCGCGACTTTTTTTGATTCTGTACACTGCCCCACAATTTTTACCGTTTGGAGCACTTTGATGCACCATCGCCGCCACGCTGCAGTGAATCGTTTTTTCCAGTGGATGGGTTTCGCGCTCGTTAGCGCTGCCCTCATTTCGCCTGCCGCTCACGCGACAGATGTCAAAAAACCAGGGACCAAAAAACAGCAGGCCAGTGCAGCCGATGCCAAGCGTGCGGTCGCACCGCGCAAGGTTGCCGCCAGCGTCAAGCCGTCGCGTGCAGCCGCCCGGACTGCCAAGGCGCCCACCAAGGTGGCCTTCGTGCCAGCCAAGCCTTCTTTTGGACAGATGGCGGGGTTGCACACGGTCAATGATCCGTTGGACCTCAAGTCCAGTGTGGCGCTGGTGGTGGACCAGGACACCCACGAGGTGTTGCTGCGCAAGAACGACCAGGCTGTGCTCCCCATCGCATCGCTGACCAAGCTCATGACAGGCATGCTGATTTCCCAGGCCAAGTTGCCCATGGATGAGCCTGTCACGATCACGCAGGACGATGTGGACACCGAAAAGGGCAGCCGGTCGCGGCTGACGGTGGGCACCACGCTGACGCGCGGCGAAATGCTGCACCTGGCGCTCATGTCCAGCGAGAACCGCGCGGCCCATGCGCTGGGTCGTACCTACCCCGGCGGCCTGGAGCTGTTCGTGGCCCAGATGAACGCCAAGGCCAAGTCGCTGGGAATGAACGATACCCACTACGTGGAGCCCACCGGTCTGTCCAGCCGCAACCAGTCAAGTGCCCGTGATCTCGCCACCCTGGTGGGAGTGGCGCATGGAGATCCGTTGTTGCGCGAGCTGTCCACATCGCCCGGCTATGAGGTTGCGGTGGGACACAGGACGCTTCAGTACAACAACACCAACGGTCTGGTGAAGAACCCCACCTGGGACATTGGCCTGCAAAAGACGGGCTACATCTCCGAGGCAGGCCGTTGCTTGGTGATGCAGGCCCAGGTGGCGGGGCGCAAGCTGATCATGGTGTTCCTGGACTCTGCGGGCAAGTTCAGCCGGCTGGGCGATGCCGAGCGGGTGCGCCGCTGGGTGGAGTCCAACCCCGCGCTGGCCGCGCCATTGCAGGCGGCTCGCAACACCAACGGCTGATTCGACGAATTCAAAAAAAGCGCCTGACAGCGTGATGCTGTCGGGCGCTTTTTTGCTTCGGTGGCTGCCCACCGAACCTCTTTCGCGGGGGCTCTCGCCACTCCGAGCTGCTGGAGCGGCGCTCAGCGCAGCTCGGAGCGCGGGTTGCTCACGGTGTTGTGATGGGCGTCGGGTTGGGGCGTGTGGCCCAGCGCCAGGGAAATCTCATTCGCCGTTGCCTGCAGCTTGGGCAGCCAGCCTTCATCCAGTCGGTCTGCAGGGGCTGAAATGGACAGGCCTGCCACGAGCTTGCCCTGGTCGTCGTACACGCCGGCCGCCATGCAGCGCACGCCCAGCTCCAGTTCTTCGTTGTCGCGGGCGATGCCGTATTGGCGTGCCTTGGCCAACTCCCGCTCCAGCACGGGCAACTGCGTGATGCTGTTGCGGGTGTGGCCGGCCAGACCGGTGCGGGTGGCGTAGGCACGAACGCGCTGGGGGTCGTCCAGGGCCAGGAACAATTTGCCGGTGGAGGTCAGGTGCAGCGGAGCCCGGCCGCCGATGGCGCGCACCACCTGCATGCCCGAGCGCTCGCTGTAGGCGCGCTCCACATACACGATCTCGTCCCCCTGGCGCATGCTCAGGTTCACGGGCTGCTGTATCAGCTTGTGCAGACTGCGCATGGGGGTCAGCGCCGCATCGCGCACGCTCAGGCGGGCCTTGACCAGGTTGCCCAGCTCCAGCAATCGCATGCCCAGCCGGTAGCTGCCGGATTCGGGGCGGTCCACAAACCGGCCGATGGTCAGATCGTTGAGGATGCGATGGGTTGTGGAGGGGTGCAGCCCGGTTTTTTCGCTGATTTCCTTGAGGGAAATCGCCTCTTCGCGAGAGGCCAGAACATCGATCAGTGTGAACATGCGCTCAAGCACCTGAACGCTGGGTTTGAGGGGGATGCTGGGATCGGGTTTTTTCATGGGCGGCGATGGTGCAACGGCCGCTGCATTTTATCTTGTGAAATGTGGGTGCGTTTTCAGGGGCCTGTGCGCCGGATGTCTCCGACGCGATGCCAATGGCCGTCCGTGCGGATTTCGTGCGGAAGAAAGCGTGCCTTGTAGTTCATCTTGGGGCTGGTTTCAATCCAGTAGCCGAGGTAAACATGGGGCAACCCCAGTGCATGGGCCTGCGCGATTTGCCACATGACGTTGTAGGTGCCATAGCTGCAATGGGGTTCCGGCTCGTAAAACGTGTAGACGGCAGACAGGCCATCGTCCAGTATGTCGAGAATCGAGACCATCTTGAGTGCGCCGGGTTCGCCCGATGCGTCTGTCTCGCGAAACTCCACCAGCCTGGAGTTCACCCGGCTTTGCAGCAGAAATTGTGTGTACTGGTCGACGCTGTCATGGTCCATCCCGCCGCCTGCGTGGCGACCGTTTTGGTAGCGCAGGTACAGCTGATAGTGTTCGGGCATGAAGCACAGGCGCAGCACCCGCGCCTGCAGCTTTCCGTGGCGCACGGCCGCGCGCTTTTGGCTGCGATCGGGCTTGAACTCGTTGACCAGTACGCGCAGCGGAGTGCAGGCCTGGCAGCCGTCGCAATACGGGCGGTAGGTGAACATGCCGCTGCGGCGAAACCCCTTGGCGACGAGGTCAGAATACAGATCGCTCTGGATCAGGTGGCTGGGAGTGGCGACCTGCGACCGGGCCTGGCGGTCCGGCAGGTAACTGCAGGGGTAGGGGGCTGTCGCATAAAACTGCAAGGTTTGCAGCGGGAGGTCGTTGAGTTGCGTCATGCCGGGGCGGTCCATGGGGGCAGCAGCTCGCCCCAGTATACGGGCTCAAATATCCAGGGAATGGCGGGCTGCTGCCGAGCGCTGTCTAGGTGCTTGAGGAACTTTGAGCGGGATATTTCCCGGGCGCCGAGCGACGCCAGGTGACGCGTATTTTGCTGGCAGTCCACCAGGGAGACTCCATGGCGGCGACATAGGCAGACTAGGGCCGAGAGGGCAATCTTGGAGGCATCGGTGGCACGTGCAAACATGGATTCGCCAAACACCGCACGGCCCAGCGCCACGCAATACAGGCCGCCCACCAACTGCCCGTCCACCCATGTTTCCACGCTGTGGGCGTAGCCTGCCCGGTGCAAGTGCGTGTAGGCATCGACCATCTCCGGCACGATCCAGGTTCCTGCCTGGCCCTCGCGTTCTTTGGTGGCGCATGCGGTGATGACGTCCTGGAACGCACTGTCGATGCGGATCTCGCAATGCGCCTGCCTGCGAAACGCCTGCAGCTTTTTGCGCAGCGAGTGGTGCAGCCGAAATTCAGACACGGGCAGCACCATGCGCGGATCGGGCGACCACCACAGAATGGGTTGCCCGGGGCCGTACCAGGGGAAGATGCCGTGCGCGTAGGCGGCACACAGGCTGGCCACGCCCAGCGCTCCTCCTGCTGCCAGCAGGCCTGGCGCGGGGTCGCCATCTCCCCACGCCAGGGTCGGGGCGGGAAGCGCGTCGCCGGGTTCGAGCCAGGGCAGTTGTGGGGGCATGCGGGTGAGTTTCACAAAGACAAAGACACCATTGTCTGGCATGCACCCCTCGTGAGCGGGCTGGCGGCTGCCCGCATCAACAAAAAAGCCCTGCATGAATGACATGCAGGGCTTTTTCTGATTGGCTCCTCGACCTGGGCTCGAACCAGGGACCTACGGATTAACAGTCAGTATAAACCGGATTTTCTGGGACGCTATGGGACGTTCTGGGACGACGTAAAACCATTTTAAATCAATGGGTTACAAGAATTTGTTGTTTCATGCAGTCCCGCTGGGTAGCATTTGAGCTCAGGATTTTTCGGACACCAGTCGGACACGGAACACGCAAATGCCGCTCCTCACTGTCAGAGCGATTGAAACCCACAAAGCCAAAGCGCGGCCCTACAAGTTCACGCTCGACCGAGGCTTGCAGTTACGCATCGCGCCAGATGGCGTTCGCACATTGCTGGTCCGCTATACCGTCAAAGGTTCTGATGTTGAGCGCCAGTATCGATTACCGCAGGAGTATGGGGAAGGTCCGGGCC
>DATLGV010000028.1:0-1527 GCA_035540275.1 Acidovorax sp.
GATTGTGCCGGGCGCCCGGGCCCCTGCGTCCGCTGCGGCGCGGCCGGAAGGGGCGCCCAGGGCATCGGTTGGATGAAAATCAGTCGCTGGCGCCGATGTGCCAGCGCGAAATGCTATCAATTTGATACCAACCGTCCGCGCGTGGTGGAGGGGAGGGCGCAGCCCCTGCGCCCGTGCCGTTCATACCGGGCTGCGCAGCACACGCCGGTATTGCACGGCCTCGGCCACATGGCTGACTTCGGTGGTGGGCGCGCCCGCCAGGTCGGCAATGGTGCGCGCCACCTTCAGCGCCCGGTGCGTGCTGCGGGCCGACCAGCCCAGGTGTGCAGCAGCGGTGTTGAGGAACTTGGCGGCCTCATCTTGAAGGTGCAGGTGGGCGTCGATGGCCTGGCCCTGCAGCGCCTGGTTGGTGGTGCCCTGGCGGGCAATGGCCAGGGTGCGGGCCTGCTCCACCCGGGCGCGGATGCTGGCGGTGGGTTCGCCCGCAGCCGCCTGCACCAGCTGCTCGGCGGGCAGTGCGGGCACTTCCACATGCAGGTCGATGCGGTCCAGCAGCGGGCCGCTGAGCTTGGCCTGGTAGCGGTGGACCTGGTCGGGCGTGCAGCGGCAGGCGCGCTGCGTGGAGCCCAGAAAGCCGCAGGGGCACGGATTCATGGCCGCGATCATCTGGAACCGGGCTGGAAACTCCGCGCGCTGCGCCGCGCGGGCGATGGTGATGTGGCCGGTCTCCAGCGGCTCGCGCAGGGCCTCCAGCGCAGCGCGCGGGAATTCGGGGAGTTCATCGAGGAACAGAACGCCCTGGTGGGCCAGCGAGATCTCGCCCGGCCGGGGTGGCGAGCCCCCGCCCACCAGCGCCACCGCGCTGGCCGTGTGGTGGGGCTGGCCCGTGGGGCGCACGCCGAAAGCCTCGGGCCTGAAGCGGCCCGCCAGACTGGCAATGGCGGCGCTCTCCAGCGCTTCTTCCACCGTCATCGCGGGCAGCAGCCCGGCAAAACGCTGCGCCAGCATCGACTTGCCCGAGCCCGGTGGCCCGGCCATCAGCACGCTGTGGCCGCCAGCCGCTGCAATCTCCAGCGCGCGCTTGGCGCCCGCCTGGCCCTTCACGTCGGCCATGTCGGGCCCGGTGGTGCTGGCGGCGAGCGCGGTGGCCTGCAGGCGGGTCCAGCCGTCGTTGGCCACATCGGCATCGCCACCGGCCGTGCTGCCGGGTGGCAAGAAGGCGCGCACCACATCCAGCAGGTGGCGTGCACGCACCACGCGGGCGGCGGGCACCAGGGCGGCTTCTTCGGCGCTGCCGGGGGGCAGCACCAGCTGGGCGTCGATCTGCTGCGTCTGCAGCGCCAGGCTGGTGGCCAGCGCGCCGCGCACCGGGCGCAGCTCGCCGGACAGCGACAGCTCGCCCGCAAACTCGTAGCCGGGCAGGCGGCTGGCGTCCACCTGCCCGCTGGCGGCCAGAATGCCCAGGGCAATGGGCAGGTCGAAGCGGCCCGAGTCCTTGGGCAAATCTGCGGGTGCGAGGTTGACGGT
>DATLGV010000029.1:0-3598 GCA_035540275.1 Acidovorax sp.
GCTCCAGGTGGCGCAATACCAGCGCTGTCACGGTGTCGCCACAGGCCAGCTCGATCTGCGGGCAGGTGTCGCGGGCGTCCAGGCTGGCAATCAGGGCGCGCAGCGGCATCAGCATGGCATCGACATGCGGCGGCAGGATCTTGCAGGTCTGCATGTCGGCGATGTAGCGGCTCTTGCGCTCATGAAAGCCCACCAGCACCTGGCCCTTCTTGATCACGTGGCGCACGGCCAGACGGGCACGGTAGCGATAGCCCCAGGCAGGACCTTCGATGGGGCGCAGCATGGTCTCTGCCTTGACCTTGCCCAGGTGCCAGAGGTTGTCCTCCAGCACCCGCTGCTTGACGGCGACCTGCGCCCCCACGTGCAGGTGCTGCATCTTGCAGCCGCCACAGGCGCCCGCGTGCAGGCCGAAGTGGGGGCAATCCGGCCGCACGCGCTGGGACGATTCGCGGTGAATCGCCACCAGGCTGGCCTGCTCCCAGTTGTTCTTTTTGCGGTGGGTGTTGGCGGTGACCAGCTCGAATGGCAGGGCGCCATCGATGAAGACCACCTTGCCATCGGGCTTGCGGGCCACGCCCTGGGCGTCGAGGTCCATGGACTGGACCTGGAGCCAGCCTTCGGGCAGGTCGTCTTGAGCGTTCTGCTCGGTGGGTTCAAACGAGGGGGATAGTTCTTTCGGTGCGCTCATCCCCCGATTGTCTCAGGCGCAGGCAGGTTCACCGCCCTCCATGGGCACAGTAGTGGTTCAGCCGCGGTCGGCGCGCGCGGGCCGCATACCCGCTGGCGCCGACACCGCGGTCAGCGGCAGCTTGTTGATGGTGAGTTCGCAGCCAAAATTGCTCGGCGAAAAAACCAGGGTGGCGCCTGGAGCCACCAGCGGCAGGGTTTCATGGAGCTGCCGCGACATGTCCACCGGCGGCACCGGCGCGCGGTACACGATGTCCTTGTTGGGCCCATAGACAACATAGCAGGATGCAGAGGCCGTCTGGCTGAACAGGGCAGCCACCAGGGCTGCGGCGGCATAGGGGAAAGCGGTCATGGTGTGGCTCCTCATGCGGGCGGGTCTGCCGGGAATTATGCGGGCTTCTGCAAGCACCGCCAATCCGGCGCGCGGTGCGCGGTGTGCAGTCAGCGCAGATACAGGTGGTTGCTGTGCTTGACCTCCTCCATCACCGCATAGGTGCGCGTCTCGCGCACGCCAGGCAGCTGCCACAGCACATTGCCCGCAAACACCCGGTAGGCATTCATGTCGGCAGATCGCGTCTTGAGCAGGTAGTCGAACCCGCCCGCCACCATGTGGCATTCCATGATCTCGGGGTGCACCTGCACGGCGGCCTTGAACTGGTCGAACACATTGGGCGTGGTGCGGTCCAGCAGCACCTCCACAAACACCAGCATGCCCGCACCCAGCTTCAGGGGGTTGAGCCGCGCCTCGTAGCCCAGGATGAAGCCATCTCGCGTGAGGCGCTGCACCCGCGCCAGCACGGCCGTGGGCGACAGGGCCACGGCCTCGGCCAGCTTGAGGTTGGCAATGCGGCCGTCCTCCTGCAGGATTGACAGGATCTTGCGGTCAATGCGGTCCAGATCGGTTTCTGCTTGCATCTTGGTTAGCGATTTATTTTGCACTACAGCCGATTTTCGATCATTTATTCATCAAAAACCCAAGGATCATTGCCAGTAACGCGCCCAAACCCTCGTGGGGCCCTCCAAACCACCGAAAGACACCGCCATGACGCAGCAACCCAACGCCCAGCCCTCCGCTCCGTTTGCCGACTTCGCACCCCGCACACCGCTCTCCAACCCGCTGCGCGCCGCCATCACCGCCGCCTACCGCCGCCCCGAGCCCGAGGCCCTGGCCCCGCTGCTGGCCCAGGCCCGCCTGCCCGCCGATCAAGCCGCAGTGGCCGAGCAACTGGCGCTGCGCATTGCCAAGGCACTGCGCGAACGCAAGGCCAGCGCCGGGCGCGCGGGCATCGTGCAGGGGCTGCTGCAAGAGTTTTCGCTGTCGTCGCAAGAAGGCGTGGCGCTGATGTGCCTGGCCGAGGCGCTGCTGCGCATCCCCGACAAGGCCACGCGCGACGCGCTCATCCGCGACAAGATCAGCCACGGCCAGTGGGATTCGCACCTGGGCAAGAGCCCATCGCTCTTCGTCAACGCAGCCACCTGGGGCCTGCTCATCACCGGCAAGCTGGTGGCCACGCACAGCGAGAGCAGCCTGGGCAACTCGCTCAGCCGCCTCATCGGCAAGGGCGGCGAGCCCCTGATCCGCAAGGGCGTGGACATGGCGATGCGCATGATGGGCGAGCAGTTTGTGACGGGCGAAACCATTGACGAAGCCCTGCGCAACGCCCGCACGATGGAGGCCGAGGGCTTTCGCTATTCGTACGACATGCTGGGCGAGGCCGCGCTGAACAGCGAAGACGCCAAGCGCTACTACGCCTCGTATGAGCAGGCCATCCACGCGATTGGCAAGGCCTCTGCCGGGCGCGGCATCTACGAAGGCCCGGGCATTTCCATCAAGCTCTCGGCCCTGCACCCGCGCTACAGCCGCGCCCAGTTTGGCCGCGTGATGGACGAGCTGTACCCGCTGGTGTTGCGCCTCACGGCACTGGCCAAGCAATACGACATTGGCCTGAACATCGACGCCGAAGAAACCGACCGGCTGGAGCTGTCGCTGGACCTGCTGGAGCGCCTGTGCCACGAGCCCACACTGGCGGGATGGAATGGCATCGGCTTCGTCATCCAGGCCTACCAAAAGCGCTGCCCCTTCGTCATCGACTACGTGGTCGACCTGGCCCGCCGCACCCAGCGCCGCCTGATGGTGCGCCTGGTCAAAGGCGCGTACTGGGACAGCGAGATCAAGCGCGCCCAGGTCGATGGCCTGGAAGACTACCCCGTCTACACCCGCAAGGTGCACACCGACATTTCGTACATCGCCTGCGCCAAGAAGCTGCTGGCTGCGCCCGAGGCCGTGTACCCCCAGTTCGCCACCCACAACGCCGAGACGGTGGCCACCATCTACCAACTGGCGGGCAGCAACTACTATGCCGGGCAGTACGAGTTCCAGTGCCTGCACGGCATGGGCGAGCCGCTGTATGAGCAGGTGGTGGGCGCCGTCACTGCGGGCAAGCTGGGACGCCCCTGCCGCATCTACGCCCCCGTGGGCACGCACGAAACCCTGCTGGCCTACCTGGTGCGCCGCCTGCTCGAAAACGGTGCCAACACCTCGTTCGTGAACCGCATTGCCGACGAAACGATCGCGCTGGATGAACTGGTGCGCAGCCCCGTGCAGGTGGTGGACCAGCAAGCCGCCACCGACGGCACCGTCGGCCTGCCCCACCCGCGCATTGCCACACCGCAGGGCCTGTATGGCACGCACCGCACCAACTCACGCGGGCTGGACTTGTCGAACGAAAACACGCTGACCGAACTGGCCGCCACCCTGCAAGCCACTGCAACCCTCGCCTGGGCGGCAGCGCCCCTGCTCGCCGCTGACGTGCCCGCAGGCCCCACCCAGTCCGTGCGCAACCCGGCCGACCACCACGACGTGGTGGGCCAGGTGCAAGAAGCCACCACCGCCGACGTGGACCAGGCCCTG
>DATLGV010000030.1:0-3796 GCA_035540275.1 Acidovorax sp.
CTGCCGCTGGCCCTGCACACGCTGATGCGGCTGCAGATGCAGACGGGCAACGTGATGGTCAACGCCAACCGCAATCTGGCCGCGTACGAGGCGTTTGGCACGCCGGTGTGGCCTGATGTGCTGAGCGACTACGCCGGGCCCCTGGCGGGCTTTCTGACCGGGCTGGAGCGCTGCGAAACCCCCTGGCTGCTGACGGTGCCCTGCGACACGCCGCTGTTTCCCCTCGACCTCGCACAGCGCCTGGCGGCTGCGGCCGACGCCGAGGGCGCCGACATGGCCATGGCGGCGGCCCCCGAGGACGACGGCAAGGGCCAGGTCACCGTGCGCCCGCAGCCGGTGTTCTGCCTGCTGCGCGTGGACCTGCTGGAAAGCCTGGTCGCCTTCACCCAGGCCGGTGGCCGCAAGATCGACGCGTGGACCGGCCAGCACCGTTGCGCCATCGTGCCGTTCGACCAGCCGGGCGACGACCCCCAGGCCTTCTTCAACGCCAACACGCTGTCCGAACTGCACGCGCTGGAAAGCAGCAGCGCGCCCCAGGCCTGAGCGGCACACCCACCCCATGAACAGCCGCCTCCCGGTGGACACTGGCGCGGTGCACATCCGCCCCCTGGTCGCCACCGACGCGGTGGCGTACAAAGCCCTGCGCGACGAGGCACTGCGCACGGCGCCGGATGCGTTCACCTCGGACTACGAATCCTCCGTAGGCCGCGATGCCAGCGAGTATGTGGCGCGGTTTGGCGCCCTGGAGTCCGGCCAGTTCTTTCTGGGCGCCTTTGACACGGCGGGCCAGTTGCTCGGCTGCCTGGGCTGCGAGCGCGAACAACGCACCAAGCAGCGTCACTGCGCCGTGGTGGTGGGCATGATGGTGTCGCCCGCTGCGCAGCGCAGGGGCATTGGCCGGATGCTGGTGGAGGCCTGCGTGCAGGCCGCCAGCCAGGTGCCAGGGCTGACCCAGCTGGTGCTCACCGTCACCGCGTCCAACCCGCACGTGGTGCGCCTTTACGAGCAGGCCGGGTTCCGCGCCTGGGGCCTGCTGCCCAACGCCATCGTGGTGGATGGCGTGGGCTACGACAAGCTGCACATGGTGCGGCTACTCTCCCACTGAACTCAAGCCAATCCCACCCATGAAAACCATTGCCCAGATAGCCGCCGAGCTGCAAGGCTACGACCCGCAGGCCCTGAGCGCCGCCGATGTGAACCAGTTTCTGGACCGGCTGGTCGAGCCCGTCACCGCCACCGAAGCGCTGCCGCTGTTCAGCGCGCTGGGCCGCGTGCTGGCGCAGGACGTGATCTCCCCGGTGAGCGTGCCGCCCCACGACAACTCGGCCATGGACGGCTACGCCTTTGCGGGCGCGCAACTGGTGGCCGGGCAGCCGCTCACGCTGCGCGTGGTCGGCACCGCGCTGGCCGGCAAGGCCTGGGCGGGCACGGTGGCGGCGGGCGAATGCGTGAAGATCATGACCGGCGCCATCATGCCCGCCGGGCTCGACACCGTGGTGCCGCAGGAGTTCACCACCGCCACTGCCGACGGCCACATCACCATCGCCGCCGATGTGCTGCGTGCCGGCGACAACCGCCGCTTCAAGGGCGAGGACATCATGGAAGGCCGCGTGGCCCTGGCCCGTGGTGAGCTGCTGACACCCGCCGCCCTGGGCCTGGTGGCCAGCCTGGGCCTGCCCACCGTCACGGTGTACCGCAGGTTGCGGGTGGCGTACTTCTCCACCGGCGACGAGATCCTGAGCCTGGGCGAGGCTCCGCGCGAGGGCGCCGTGTACGACAGCAACCGCTACACCGTGTTCGGCCTGCTCACGCGCATGGGGGTGGAGGTGATCGACCTGGGCGTGGTGCGCGACGAGCCCGCACTGCTCGAAGCCGCTTTCCGCCAGGCGGCCCAGCAGGCCGACGCCATCATCACCAGCGGCGGCGTGAGTGTGGGCGAGGCCGACCACACGCGCACCATGATGAAAAAGCTGGGCGACGTGGCCTTCTGGCGCATCGCCATGCGCCCCGGCCGCCCCATGGCCGTAGGGCGCATCGGCAACGCAGATAATCAAGCCATTCCGGCCTCCAGCGCAAGTGCATCAAGCGCTGAAATCCATCAAAATAATAGCAATGCACCCACCAGTGGCGCCGTGCTGTTCGGGCTGCCCGGCAACCCCGTGGCGGTGATGGTGACCTTTCTGGCCTTTGTGCGCCCCGCCCTGCTGCGCATGATGGGCAGCACCCGCGCGGCGCCCCCGCTGCTGCGCGCCATCAGCACCGAGCCCATGCGCAAGAAACCCGGCCGTACCGAATACCAGCGCGGCCTGGTCACCACCGCCGCCGACGGCACGCTGCAGGTGCGCACCACCGGCAACCAGGGCTCGGGCGTGCTCAGCTCCATGGTGCAAGCCAACGGGCTCATCGTGCTGCACCACGGGCAAGGCAATGTGGCGGTGGGCGATGCGGTGGACGTGATGGTGTTTGAGGGCGTGATCTGACACGGCAATGCGCCGCCAGCCGGTGCATGGCATCGGCCGCCAAGGTAACCTGAAACCAGCCTCTCGCCCTGTTCACAGACCACGAATCACGCCATGCCCTACGCCGCCCAACACCTTGCACCACCCCCCTCCCGAGACGATGTGGACCGCCTGCCCGGCGCCACGGTGGTCGAGTTCGGCACGCCCTGGTGCGGCCACTGCCAGCGCGCCCAGCCGCTGATCGAAGCCGCCCTGAAGGACCGCGCGGACGTGGCCCACGTCAAGGTGGAAGACGGCCCCGGCCAGCGCCTGGGCCGCACGTTCGGCGTGAAGCTGTGGCCCACGCTGGTGTTCCTGAAAGACGGTCAGGAAGTGGCCCGCCTGGTGCGCCCGCAGGGCGGCCAGGAGTTGCAGGACGCGGTGCAGTCGGTGCTGGCCTGAGCCGCCCGCGCACCGCCACCCGCTCTACCAGCACCGGCCACGCATGTACTGGAAACCAGAAAGGGTCCGACGGGACCCTTTCTTGCCTTGGTTTGCCTTTGTGGTTTTAACCGTCCGGCTTGTCAGCCCGCCCCACATTGAAGGCTACTTGGCCACATAGTCGTGCGGGGGCAGCGGGTGTACCGGCGCATCCGCCGCCACCGCCGTGTTCGCCCCCGGCACCGCCTTGCGGGCGAACAGCGTGTACATGGTGGGCACCACAAAAATGGTGAGCAGCGTGCCCAGCGACATGCCGCCCACAATCACCCAGCCGATCTGGGTGCGCGTTTCGGCGCCAGCGCCAGTGGCCAGCGCTAGCGGAATGGCCCCCAGCACCATAGCCCCCGTGGTCATCAGGATGGGGCGCAGGCGCTGGGCCGAGGCCTTGACCAGCGCGTCCACCATCTCCATGCCCTCTTCGCGCAGCTGGTTGGTGAACTCCACGATCAGGATGCCGTGTTTGGTGATCAGCCCCACCAGCGTGATCAGCCCGATCTGCGAATACACGTTGAGCGAGCCGCCGCTCCACTTGAGCGCCAGCAGCGCACCGATCATCGACAATGGCACCGACACCATGATGACCAGCGGGTCGATGAAGCTCTCGAACTGCGCCGCCAGCACCAGGAAGATGAACAGCAGCGCCAGCACGAAGACGATGGCGAGCGCACCCTGCGAATTCCTGAACTCGCGCGAGGTGCCGTTCAGTTCGGTGGTGTAGCCGGTCTTCAGGACCTTCGCGGCCGTCTGGTCCATGAACTGCAGCGCCTGGCCCAGCGAGTAGTCGGGCGCCAGGCTGGCGGTGATCGACGCCGAGCGGCGCTGGCCGAAGTGGTTCAGTTCGCGCGGACTGACGCTCT